>CAINEZ010000125.1 GCA_903847905.1 uncultured Bacteroidota bacterium | reverse complement strand
CACTAATTTTCACTAAAGCTGTCCACGAATTACACGAATTTTCACTAATAAAATAATTCTAATAGTTCGTGCTAATTAGTGTAATTAGCGGACTTTAATAAATGTATCTTTCATAAACTAAACTTTTTTCTCCAAAATTAATAAGTAATCCTAATTTTATATTAGTAGCTTTTAGATAGTTTAATATTTGACTTTCATGTTCTGTTGTTATTGCTGATAAGGCTTTTAATTCCAATAATATTTTATTATAACAAACAAAATCTGCTTGATAATATTTTTTTAAAACACTTTCTTTATAATTGATTTGGATTAATTTTTCTTGTTCAAAGGGAATATTTATATCAGTCATTTCCATAGCAAGAGCCTCCTGATAAACTGCCTCTAAAAACCCACAGCCTAAAACAGAATGAACCTCCATTGCAGCTCCAATAATGCTATAAACCTCTTCTTTATATAATAATTCCATAATTGTCCACGAATTTAACTAAAACTGTCCACGAATTACGCAAATTTTCACTAAAAACTGTCCACGAATTACACGAATTTTCACTAATAAAATAATTCTAATCGTTCGTGCTAATTAGTGTAATTAGCGGACTTTAATAAATGTAATATGATTTCTTTTACTGCAATTTTGACGGTTTTTAAATTATCTTCATTTTTATTCAGCAAATTATACGCTTCTGAACTTAATAAAATAATAACAATGTGTAATAACAAATTATTTAAATATGCATTTCTTTCGCAGTATAGCAAACCAATAAATTCCCTACACCTGAGTAATTCTTTTAAATTATTTTTCCACTTATTATCTTGTATTGTTATCAATTAAATCAAGAGCTCTTTCATAGCTACTATTTACATCATCGGAATTATTTTTCGATAAAATGTTTTTCGCCCTGTTAATTTCATTTGCAATCATAAGTATTTGCTGTCCTTTAGCGAAACACGACCACCTTTCCAAAGTCATACTTTTATGTAAATTCATTTAGAAAAATTAAAAAATGTCTATTAATGGTACCATAGGTATGCAAATTTAATCAATTTTTGCATTTGTACGAGATAATTGAATATTAGTATTTTTACCGGAAATTTTATTTGTTATGCAACATAAAGCAAATGATAATGAATGGAGCGAAATAATCAGGCCAAAACGAACATGGTACGATATTAACCTTGCAGAGCTTTGGAAATACAGGGACCTCATTATGATTTTTGTGCGCAGAGACTTTGTGTCTGTTTACAAACAAACTATACTCGGACCTCTTTGGTTTTTATTACAGCCATTAATTACTACAATTGTCTTTACTGTGATTTTCGGTAAGATCGCCCACATTTCGACCAATAATGTACCTTCTATATTATTTTATATGACAGGTATTACTGCGTGGAATTATTTTGCAGCATGTATTACCAAAACTTCCGGAACATTTATTAATAATTCTGCTGTGTTTGGAAAAGTATATTTCCCAAGACTTACTGTTCCTGTTTCCATTGTCATTTCGAGCCTGTTTACTTTTGGCATACAGTTTTTGTTCCTGCTTTGTTTCTGGCTGTACTATTATCTTACCGGAGCTACTATAAATATTAATTCATACATCCTGCTGATACCGGTTCTTTTACTAATAATGGCTCTTATGGGGCTTGGCTTTGGAATAATAATTTCTTCGCTCACTACCAAGTATAAAGACTTGCAGTTTTTAGTTGGTTTTGGCGTTCAACTGCTCATGTATGCCACTCCTATTATATATCCGCTAAGCAGCATACCTGATAAATACAAAATATTTGTAATGCTTAATCCTATGACTTCTATTATTGAAACATTCAAATATTCCTTATTCAATAATGGTTCTTTTTCGTGGACTATGTTGGGATATAGTGGTGTTTTCACTCTAATTATTCTTGCAATAGGTATTTTATTATTCAATAAAATAGAACAGCGTTTTATTGATACTATTTAGGCTGCATTATTCATAAACTTTGCGAAACCTTTGTGCCTTTGAGCCCCTGCCTTGCCGGCAGGCAGGTTGATGGCAAATAATAAAAAATGCCACAAAGTCGCTAAGACTCTAAGAAACGCTAAAGTATTATCTTTTGTGAATAATGTAGGATAGGCTGAGATTGAATATTGTGGATATGCTCAATATTAAAATAATATTCATTCAATAAAAACTTCCAGCATCCTGGCAGTATTATCAGGAATAAGGTTCAGCTCGTTTAATTCGGCAGGTATAAGAACTGTTTCCCCTTTACTTACAGTTTCTTTACCATTTGCATACTCAATTATACATTTCCCTTCAGTACATAAATAAATCACAAAAGAATCAAAGCTATAGTAATCACGCGCCAGGGGCTTATCAATAGAAATTATATTAGTTGTAAAATAGGGTGATTTTACAAGATTCGTACTCATGTTCATTATTTGAGTATTATTATTTTTATAATCTTCATGATGTCCGAAGTCTATTGCTGCCAGAGCCTGTTCTACATGCAGTTCGCGAGATCGTCCCTTTTCATCAAGTCGATCCCAGTCATAAATACGGTAAGTAATATCCGAAGTTTGTTGAATTTCTGCAAGGCAAACACCAGGTCCTAATGCATGGATTCGCCCTGCCGGTATGTAAAACACATCTCCTTCTTTAACATTTTCAAAATTCAGAATATTTTTAAGAGTACCTTTTTTAAAATTTTCCAGGTATTCTTTTTCGGTAATATCTTTATTAAACCCGCTAATCAATTGTGCATTTTCATCGGACTGTAATACATACCACATTTCCGATTTCCCATTTTGTTTATGTCTTTTCATTGCAAGAGCATCATCCGGATGTACCTGCACGGACAACCATTCGCGCGAATCAATAATCTTGACAAGAATTGGAAATTCAGTTCCGAATTTTTCATAAACCTTATCGCCAACAAGATCGCACATATAAATTTCCATTAACTCTGCCAGATCATTACCTGCAAGAAATCCATTTTCAACAACAGATACATTGCCTTCAACACCCGACAATTCCCAGCTTTCGCCACAGTTTGGCAATGGTGAGAAATCTTTTCCGAATAAAATTTTAATTTTATCACCACCCCAAATTTTATCTTTATAAATGGGTTTGAATTTTAAAGGATACAGAGAGTTCATTTTTTTTTGTTATATATTTGAATTGTTTTGCAAATTTATTAAAATCTTTTTGCTGATATTTGCAAGATAATATTTCATAGAATCCATAAGTAGTTTTTTTTAACCACAATGAACACAAAGAATCCCGATACTTGCGGATTTTAGGTATTTAATTAAGCCCTAAAATAATTCTCATGATCATAATAGGAATCACAGGTACAATCGGAGCAGGTAAGGGAACAATAGTTGATTATATCGTAAATAAAAAGGGATTTTCTCATTATTCTGTCAGAGCTTTCATTACCGAGGAAATAAATAAATTAGGCTTACCTGTCAATAGGGATAGCATGGTATCTGTTGCAAATGATCTTAGAGCGAAACATTCTCCAAGTTATATTGCAGAGCAATTATTTGAACAAGCCGGCAAGTCGGGCAATAACTGCGTAATTGAAAGTTTACGCTCGCCAGGTGAAGTGGAGGCATTAAAAAATAAAGGAAACTTTTTTTTATTTGCTGTTGATGCTCCTGCAAAAATCAGATACAAAAGAATTTTACAAAGACAATCGGAAACTGATAATATTTCTTTTGAAACATTCCTTGAAAATGAAAAAAGAGAAATGCAGTCATCTGATCCGAATAAACAAAATATTTCTAAATGTATTGAAATGGCAGATTATTTTTTTGAGAATGATGAGAATATTGAGGATTTGCAGGAAAAAATAGACACAGTAATTAATAATATTTTAAAAGAAAATAGATGAACGAAAAAAAATACAAACGTCCAACATGGGATGAATACTTCATGGAAATAGCCGATACTGTTGCAAAGCGCGCCACATGCGACAGGGGACGCAGCGGTTGTGTAATAGCCCGCGACAAGCAACTATTGGTGAGCGGTTATGTTGGTTCTCCAATTGGGCTTCCGCATTGCGATGAAGTTGGACACCAAATGAAAAAAATGATTCATGAAGACGACACTATAACACAACATTGTGTGAGGACTGTGCATGCTGAACAGAATGCGATATGCCAGGCAGCAAAACTTGGAATTTCTCTTCAGAAAAGCACATTATATTGCCGGATGACACCATGCAGAACTTGCGCCATGCTCATTATCAATTGCGGTATTGTAAGAGTAGTATGTGAAAAAAAATATCATGCAGGCGCCGAATCGGAAGAAATGTTTAGGGTTGCCGGCATAAAATTAGAATATGTAAATGATGAAATTATGAAGTATGACAACCAATAGTGATATTCTCGTGTTATGTTAAGTGTATTATAATCCGGTTCACACTTTGATAAGGCTTCGATACCCTTCGACAAGCTCAGGGCTTTGACTCAGCCTGACATTATTTAGTGTGTCTACGCGTGTTATTCATGCTGAGCCAGCCGAAGCATTTTAGTAAGCGTTTTGTTTATTGCGTCATAATATTATTAACAGAACACTAGTTATTAACGGGCAGGGGGCATTGCAGGTAGCTCAGTACAATGTTAAAGCGGGAAATAAGTTAGTGTTTCCACTACACACCAACATTATTCTGTACAATTATTACAAATCATAATTTTTTTTCTGTCTTTCAAAATTTGCTTACGCAAAGCTTTATATTCATTGCTTTTCCAGATTTCTTTAAAAGAAGATTTATTCAAATCGCCCATTTGGTTAGTTGCATCTTTATCGAAACAGCAGGGAACAACTCTGCCGTCCCAGGTTATAACAAGCGATTGCCACATACGCAGGCAGTGATTTTTGATTTTCTTTTTAAGAGAATAAGTTCCGTCAGCATTTTTAATATAGCGGGAATAGGCAACATTATCAGGCATTAGTGCATTTCCATTTTTAAAATCGTAGAATTGCGCCGTCTTTAATTGCAACTTGTCAACGCCCAAATGTTTTGATAATTCAGTAATTTCAGCAACCTTATGTTCGTTTGTTTTCAGCACAAGAAACTGAAGAATGACATAAGGCTTATTAGATTTTAGTTTTTTCTTCCATTCAATAACATTTTTTATTCCGCTTATCACCTTTTCAAAATCGCCGTTTACGCGATAAGCTGAATAACTTTCCTGATCTGTTCCGTCGAGAGAAATAATTAAGCGGTCAAGTCCTGATTCTACTGTTTGCCTGGCATTCTCATCATCTAAAAAATGTCCATTGGTTGAAGTGGCAGTAAATATTTTTTTTGAAACTGCATATTTAACCAACTCAAAAAATTGCTTATTCAGGTAGGGTTCTCCCTGAAAATAAATCATCAGGTAGCTTAAATATTTTTCAAGTGGCTCAAGATATTTTTGAAAATGTGAAAGGTCGATAGTTCCTGTAGCTCTTGAAAATTTTCTTAATCCGCTTGGGCATTCAGGACATTGCAAATTGCAGTTTGTGGTTGCTTCAATCGAAGCGCTCACAGGCATTCCCCAATGCACAGGTTTTTTTAAAATTCGGGAAATAAAATAGCTTTTATAGATAAGAAATACGTTGAATATTTTCCTGAAATTTAATTTTGAAATAAAATTCACAGAGTCTGAAAATTCGGTTTTCATAAAAGAATTTTATATTAATTTATTTGTGTCACTCAGAGCCGGATACATGGTAGGCTCTTGTGAAGGCATCCGTGTCGAAGAGTGACAATGTATCGGGTTGGCTTCGGCACGTCCCCATCCTTCGACATGGCTTCGATACCCTTCGACAAGCTCAGGGCTTTGACTCAGCCTGACATTACTCAGCCTGACATTGCTCAGGATGACAGGATGGTTATACCTGACCATTTAATTTATTATTTATTTGTCAATATTTCTTGTAAAGCTTTTCACAATATAAAACTTGTCGAAGAATTCTTTTGCAATAATCCTTAGAACAGTATATGAAGGAATTGCCAGCATCATCCCCGGCACACCTGCAATGCTGCCAGCCATCATTATCACAAGAAAGATTTCAAGAGGATGAGCTTTTACGCTGTTGGAATATATTGTTGGCTGCAGTACCATGGCATCGAGAAGATTTACAATTACAAATACACTGGTCATTTCAAATATTAAAGGTACCATTTGAGTTGAAAAATCCATTCCCAGATTGCTTGTAAGCCCTAACAATATACCAATAGACCCGCCGATAAATGGTCCGACATAAGGAATAATATTCATGATCCCTGCAAAGAAACCTATCATAAGCGCATTTTTAAAACCAAGTATCCACATACCAAGGGTGATCAAACTTATTACAAGGGTAAGGTCGATGCAGAGACCAACAAAGTAGCGAGTAAGCAAACGTTTTGATTCTAAAAGCACATGCTTCACTTCTGTCTGATATTCAACAGGAGTAACGCCCATAATCATTTTGAAAAATAATTTTTCGTCTTTTAAAAAGAAGAATGTAATAAATGAAATTGCGAAAACCGCCACAGCAAGGCTGCTTGTAAAACTAACGATGGAATTGATGAAATTAGAAAACTGTGTAATGCCTACAACAGATACAAGTTGAGAAGAAATATTTTTTGTGATGTTTTCGCCGGGCAAAATAAGGTTATACTTAATAAGCAGGTTTTGCAAGTAATTGATTGGGTCCTGAAAACTTTTCGATAAAGTGTCAGTATTAATACCTGAAAGAAGATCAGCCTGCTTTGTTATCATCGGTACAATAAGCCAAAAAATAAGAAATATTAAAAACATCATGAACAGCAGAGTTATCAATGCGCTAAATGCGCGAGGGAAATTATATTTTCCTATCTTGATATTATTTAGCAGCTTTACTAAAGGGTGTCCGATTATTGACAATATCGCCGCAATCAGAATATAGGTTAAAATGGAACTGAAAAACCATAACAAAAAACCTACAACAATTATTATTGGTATTGCCACATACCATTTTTTGTTTTTCATGATAAATAGCTCTAGTTTTTAATTACAATTTTACTTATAAAATTTTCTTTCTCATTTTGCAAATTAAGTATATAAACCCCGTTGCTCAAGCTACTGACATCTATTGAATATGCTTTTGCGAAATTTATTTTTTCGCTTATCACTTCTTGCCCCTGAACATTTTTCAATGAAAGAAGATAATTATGTGAAATTTCGGAATTGTTTTCTATAGTAATTTGATTTTTTGAAGGATTAGGATAAATCCTGATTTTATTTAAGAAATAATTATGAATATAAGCATAGTAGTTAATTGTATTTGAAGTATCGGACAAGCAATTAATTTCGTTTACAATTACATAATAGTTGCCGTTGTTTTGCGGAATAAAATATGTGTTTACTTCTCCTTCAATAATCCCGGAAGAATTATACCACTGGTTCCCGGTTAAAGCATTAGAAAAAATAGTATCGTTACTCGAATGGATTATTGGAGTGTTTGGAACAGGGTTTACAGATACAACTAAAAAAGAAGATATTCCGTTACCACAGAAGTTAGAACCTTTTACAGTTATAATTCCCGATAAAGAGCTTGAATCGTAATTTACAGTAATGTTGTTAGAAGTACTATTTCCAATAGCTCCGGACGGTAATGACCAGATATAAGAAGATGCATTTTCTATTGCAGGTATTATATAAATTACATTGTTTTGTCCCTGACAAATTGTGGCTGTCCCGTTTATTATTCCTGCAGCAGACGGTAGCGGATTTACAATTACAGGATAGGATGAAAATATTCCATCACCACAGAAATTTGAACCTTTTACAGTTATGTTCCCCGATAAAGCGATTGAATCATAGTTTACCGTAATGCTGTTAGATGCACTGTTACCAATAGCTCCGAATGGTAATGACCAAATATAAGAAGATGCATTGGCTACTGCAGGTATTGTATAAGTAACGTCGTTTTGACCCGGGCAAACCGTGTCTGTTCCGCTGATTGTTCCGGGCGTGGCAAGTAATGGAATTACATTAATATTTAATGAATCGGAAACAGGACCGTCGCCACAGCTATTCATTCCCTGAACCTTGATTGTGGCGGTTCCCGAAAACAAACTATCCCAATCAACGGTTGCCGAAGTATCATCGTTGATAATGATTCCGGCGGATGAAGGATTTATTTCCCATGAATAGTATGTTGAATATGTCGCCCCAGTTGTTGTATATATTGTATTTGCCGCATTTATGCATATGGAAGTATCACCGATAGGTTTTCCGCAAATCAATGGTATTGCATTAGCAGTAATAAACAAATTAGTCGTATCCGAACAGCCATTGTTGTCTGTAGCTATCAGAGAAATATTATATGTACCCTGCGAGGTATAAATAATTTGGGTGTCCTTTGCTGTAGAAGTAATTCCATTCCCGAAATTCCAATGAAAAGTAAATGGCTTTTCACCGCCGGTGGTTTTATTAATAAGCATTATAGTATCCGTATAACAGGAAAAATTTTCGTATTCAAAATTTGCAAAAAGGTTTTTTAAATTAATAGTATCGTTAAATGTTTTGGTAATTTCAGTATTTACCCATGTATTTTCTTTTAAATCTTTCTTAAGTAATGTTGCCTTTAATGATATAGGATACTCACCTGATTGTGGGAAAAAACATTTTAAAATACTATCAGAATTATTTGCCAATTGTTTAATTGTAAATATTTCTTCAAGGGGCTGTCTTATTGTATCGAAATCCCAATTGAATTTTATTCCTATAAGTGAAGAGTCTAACACTGAAAATGATTTGCACTGCAATGTGTCAGTGTAGCATGACGATTGAGATAAATCAACAATAGCATTGTTTTTATCGAGCAGCCTAAAACTATCCAAAATACAATTTGCAACAGGAAGTGTGTTAAATAATGGTTCAATTTCTCCTGGCAAAATAGTGATAGCCCCGATATATTGAACTGGCGCACAGAAATTATATATAGTTAAAGTAACAGTATATATACCCGGTTTTGTATATTCGTGAACAGGCGCTTCGTCATTGGATGTGCTACAATCGCCAAAATTCCATAAATAATTTGTTGACAAAAGATCCGATGCAAAATTAATTTTATTGTTTGTACATAAAACATGCTTCGAAGTGTCAATATTTATGGCATTAAATCCATTGAAGAAATTACCAACCTTCTTTGCTCTTGCAATTGCAAATTCGTAATTTATCTGAACCTGTAAGGCTGTGGATGGAATGGTTGGGTTATCACATGATCCTATTTGTTGGAAGTCTGCAAGGTTATAATTAAGCGATATGCTGTCGCATACTTTTGAATTTGAACCTAATGTAAGGCTGTCATTTATTACAGAATTGCTGCCAATTTTTGCATATCCGTTTATCATTATATTATTACCTATAATACTTCCATCTCCAATATTTACATGTGCATAAATATTTGCCGAATTACGAATGATAACATTGCTCCCGATCTTAACATTATTTTCAAAGTTATTATTAGCTCCTATTATACTGCCCTCGGCTATCAAACATCCTTCTTTAAATTTGCTGTTGCTGTCTATGCTAACATAACTGCCGATTTTATTAATACTGTCTAATTCCACGCTATCGGCAATTATAACATTATCACCGATAATACATCCGTTTTTCAGTTTCACATTATCGCCAATAACACAGTTTTTCCCTACAATTACATACTTCCCAACAGTTGTATTATTTCCGATAATAGTTTTATAACCTATTTCAGTATTTTGATCGATGGTCACATTATTCCCGATACTCACACTTTCGGCAATTATTACATTTTGTCCTATTATTGAGGAATTACCTATAATGGTCATATTACCCATCTGAGCGGTACTGTCTATAGTAGCAGTACTGTCTATTTGTTTGTGTAATGACGGAATGTAAGGCGTATATAACGAATCAAATTTTTCCCTAGGAACTACTCCTGTTATAATAAGTTGTTCGGCATTTATCAGTTTTTGTGTGCTTTTAAGAATACGTAATTCGCTCTGTCCTATGTAGCAATTTGATAAATTAATACTGTCAAGAATATCAAGTGCGATGTCTCTTCTTCCTGCGAGACTATATACCTGCGCTTTACTGTATTGCAAATAAAATTGTTCTATAGAGTTGCTTTGATCAACGGTTTTTGTAAAACGGTTGTAAACATCAATCACTTCCTGAACAGAAGGATGTAATGAATCAACATTATCAGCCTCTGTTATTCTTCCTGTTTTAAAAGCATTTGCCAGAGAAACATTCATCTTTGTAAATGCTAAATCTGCCAGCCATAACATATTTGTATTTGAGCTGTCAAGCGGTGACATCAGGATTTGATTAAACCTGTTGATTGTTGGTAAATCATTGACAAGGCTGTCTTCAAGGTTCATCATAGATATTGTACTATCTATGGCAACATTATATTGTACATTTTGGAAATTTGTAGTGTTAATATAGTCGCAAACTTTACAGTATTTTAATGCGTTGGAATAATTATAATTTATCGGAACAGGATTTGGAGTTGTACCGCATGATGTAATTGGAATACCATTATTCCCTACTATAGAATAATTAGAACTTACATTTTGGCAGTCATAATTGAATGTGCCTAAAGAATATTTATAAATGCCGGGCATATCATAATCTTGTGAATTCCATTGGTTATTATTTGCGGTTATTAATAGATTTGGGTTTGTACAAGTATTATATATAGTACCTGTAATGACTGGTATTCCTGCTTCCAATCCCGCATGATAAAATAGTTTATTAAAGCCCTGATCAATGTATAATGCTCTTGCTTTTTCCAAATAAATATTCATACTATTGTTTGATAAATCAACATTTCCTGTATTATCAATCGCGCTCATTGATAAGGCACTATTGCAGCAAATATCAATTCCATTATAATTATAATTGATATTACTGCATTTAACATTAAGAATCCCTCTTCCTGAAAATGAAATCCCTACTGTATTGTTATTAATAGTTGATTCTTTTACAAGTAAATTGCTTAATGCTGCGGAATTATCAATTAAAATACCATAGGTTGCATTACTGAAATTACATCCTGATACTATACTTGGCTTTAGCAAACCAGGAGAGTTCCAGCCAATATCGCAGTTATCAAAAGTAACATTATATAGTTCGACACCTTCGCTCCAAGTGGTTAAGCCAGTACCACTTGTTAAGTTTTTTATAGTTGTATTCCTTATTTTTAAAATATTATCATATACAAATAAATTTCCGGTAATGCTAACTCCATCAAATTCACAGCCCGCTATAAGAGAATGTGCAGCGCCCCAAACTGTTAGTCCTCCAATCCCATATAGTCTGGTATTAACAAACTTATAGGAGCAGCCCAAGTTTAAATTGCTGTATAGAATTGTACTTAATCCTCCGATTAAATGTACGGCTCCATTCGATATACGAAATTCCGTTAAATTATCTTCGGGCCATAATGTTCCGTTTATTTCAAGTACCAAATTAGTTTGTCCTGTTCCCTGTAAAATCATTTTTGAATTTGTGCCGGTTATTATGCTGGGATTATTTTGGTCAGAAACATTGTAACGAATAAAACCTGTACCTGTAAATGTGAATATAGCATTATCGCCTATTTCTGTAGTGCCGCGTATTTCCAACACAGCGTTTGTGCCGTTAAGCTCTATTTGTGCACCTTGTTCAATAATTATTGTTGCTCCCTGCTCAATTATTAGTTTTGAATTATCATTAATCTTTAATTTTCCACCGGCTCCTATTTTCAGAGTACTGCCTGATAAAAATTTTACTATTGCTTTGTTATTAGGACTGCTTTCCCCAAGAATCATTTGACCATTATTGCCAATTTCTACAACGATATTGTCACAATAACATGTTTGCAAAGTAAATGTTGAGCCATCAATAGTTGTAATAATATCATTATAACCCGTATTCCCAGTAGCATTTACCTTAAGAATACCTCCTGTTCCTATCACAAGGCTATTAAAATTAGCAAACTCTTTTCTTCCATAATTAAAAGTTTGATTGGTTAATGGAGAAACCAATATGTTTTCGTTTAAATATATTTGATCAAGAACAAATGTTCTATTAGCAAGCGTTGCCTGTGAATGCATTTCATTTGTGCCTAACGGGGCACAAACAGCATCAAAAGGTGTTGTATTAAGGTGATTATCTAAAGCATTTTTCACATTTAAGAATAAATTACTAGTATTAATATCCAAGGCGCTTATTGTTGGTATAAAGCAGTGATTATCATATAAAGCTGTTGCATGTGGTGGTTTAGGTGATGAAGTTTCATCAAGTTGATCATTTATTTGATCTACTGCATCCCTTACTGTATTCCTCATTCCACCCGGAGCATTATCGTAATGTAAAGGTGCAAATCCAGTAGCAATTGTAGTTGTATTAGCAGTGTGTGTACAAATCCCATCCCACTTATTATATGGTGGATGTTTCCCGTTATATATAATACCACCTGAATTATTTATTGCCCATACTTCATGAAGTACAGCAGTCTTAGGTATTACGCAAATGAAAGTATGCCAATACCAATCAAGTAATTGGTCTCCTGCATTAAAACTCTGTCCAACACCATTAATAGTACCGTTAGCAATGCCTAATTTTCTAACATATTTAGGATAACCAAGATCATTCATTTCACTAATATATGGATTTCGGAAGGAGGACAGCCCGTCGGAAAAAATCTGATAAACCATAAGTTGTTTGGATGCAGGCTTTCCTAATTTGTTATCAACTGCATCTTGAGCGCCTTGATTCCCACAAGTACCACCTAAAAATTTGAACATATTTTGCAATCCTAAAGGTATATTAGCTCCTTGGTGTGGAGAGTCCACAGAAATGTACATTTTGGCACAATGTGGCATATTGTTTTTTTCCATATATGAAAGCGCATATCTTGCTACTTGTCCACCCATACTTGCTCCTGCAACTACTATTTGCTCATTGGTTATTTTATACTGATTTATTAGTTTTATTAATTTAACCAGTAACATTGCATTTCGTTGAATATAATCAACTCCATCATAAAAGTCAAGTAAAATAACGTCATATCCCCGTTGCCTCAAATCCTCTATTAAATAGGGATATTCCGACAGAAAAGAATATTCGGGGTCATTACCTCCAAAGATACCGCAAAAGCCAAGTGTTCCATTTTGTAAAGGTGAATGATCCATTCCAAAATCAATACCTTCAACTAAAATAAATGGTTTTTTCAATGTCATATCATTATCATCGTGATATTTAATATAAGCATTACCTGTTGCTTTTGCGCCTAAGTATGGAATATCAGCTTCAATACGCCATTTGTAGTCAGGATCGGCTTCTCCCCATGGTGGTATATCCGGAAGATATGGAGGGGTGCAATTTGTTGTGGCCAAAATAGTAATTGCATTATAAGTTTTGTTAGCAAACGACAGTTTCAATTTTAAAACTTTGTCAGATAGAGTTGAATAATTTACTTTTATTGTTTGTCCAAAAGAAACCGTTCTGTAACCCAATCCGTCGTCAAAATCAATCTGTGTATTTAAAGGGAGCGTAGAACTATTTGAAAAATAAAATTCTTTGCCAACATAAAATTCAACATAATTATATGATAATTTGTCCATAAATGCTGTGAAAGCAATTACTTTTTTTTCCTCGTAAGGAGATTTCGTGTTACCGATAATATCATAATAATTTCCATTAGTATCAATCCCGATTAAATTACTGTCCAATGCGTAAGATTTAATTCGGTTAAAATTAATATTCATTATTGCTAAAGGCACTGCTTCGTTATTAGAATTAGAAATTTTATTTTTCAAGTCAACAATACGCTGTAGAGAAGGGATGTTTGACATTTTATACAGCATTGAATTATTTATCTCATAATAAATCTGTTTCCAATTGTTAAATGTGCATATACTGTCGCTAATACCATCATAGCTATCAATATTTGAATAATTATATGTTGTATTGTATAAAATACCCGTAGTAATTGGGCGCTTATTTAATTGCATAAAAATAGAATCATTCTTTTGAGCATTTAATAACTTTGAAGTCATACACACACTCAGAATTAAAAAAAACATCATTCTTGTTTTCATAATTTCAAATTTAATATTGTTTCCTTGATTTTTTATATTTACGAATCCTGTGCGAATCTATAGTCATTGTTATATTATAAGTTATACCAATAATAATATATGATTGCCTGTTATACTTACCAGGAAATAGTGGGTACCCATTATTAATACTCCAAAAAGTTTCTCTAAGCGCAAACTGCAATCCCCATTGTTTATAATTAAAATTTAATAAAGGACTTACTCTTAGTATTTCAAAACTTGAAAAAAAATCAGTTTTAATATACGACATATCGGCGCCCAATTTTAACTTTAAATTTCTTTTTTCTATTAAAGAAAATTTACTTTCAAAATATACCCTGTTAATATAATACCATGATGTTGCTCCAGCCTCCAGATAAATTCTGTTAATGGGATTTATTTCATATCCTAATCCTAATCCATTAATGGAAATCATTGCATGTAAATTATTACGCCGTTTAATGGAATCATTTTGTGCAAAAGCATTATTAATGGTAATAAATGCAATAATAATTACACAGTACAATAAAGATTTTGATTTCATTATTATTATTTGAAAATTTTAATCAAGGCTGTAAATGAAATGTTTTAAATATAGTATTACTTTTGAATTACAATCTTACTCAAATAATTTTCTTTTTCATTTTGCAGTGAGAAGAAATAAATTCCATTATTTAGTTTACTTACATCTATAGTGTATGTATTACTGATACTGATGTTTTCTTTCATTACTTCCTGCCCTTGTATGTTGTTTATTGTTAACATAAAATTCTTATTTGTATTATTCTTATTTACTATGGTAAAGAGGTTTGTTGCTGGGTTTGGATAAATACATATTGAAGTATTTTCTTCCATTTTTTTTATTCCTGCAATTTCTGATAAGGGGCGTTTCCATACCCCCTGTTGGTATGTGCCTACATAAACATAGGCGCCATAAAAAGCATATGAAATTACAGGCTTGGTTAAATTTGAAGTTACATTTATCCAGTGCGAACCCTTATCAGTGGAAATAGACACTCCGCTCCATGTCCCAATAAAAATATTTGTCCCAAATGTTCCTATTGAAACAATGTTTGTATCAATGAGTCCATTATTTACATTTATCCAATTTGCCCCTATATCGTCCGATCTGAAAACACCTCCCCCTGTTCCTGCATATATGCTTGAATTACTAATAACAAGAGCATTAACAGTAGTATCCGATAAACCATTATTGACTTTTGTCCAGAGCTGACCGTTATTTCCTGAATAATATACTCCTCTGTTAGTTCCTGCAAAAATATTTACACCATAAGCGGTCAACGCATAGATATTAGTGCAATTTAAACCGGTATTCACTAATGACCAGTTTGATCCATAATCATCAGAACGATATATCTTATTTCCTGAACTGGTATAAATATCTGTATTATTTGTACAAAAAAATTCCGCATGAGCTTCTGAAATACCATTGTTTGATAAGCTCCAACTATTTCCATTATCATGCGATAACACAACTCCACCATTTGTGGCTGCATATATATTTGAACCAAGTACAATTAAAGAGTTTATTTCAATATTTGTAAGACCTGAATTTATGGGTACCCAGCTTGTTCCTAAGTTATCAGATATAAAAATACCATTTTGCCAGGTTCCGGCAATAATATCAGAACCTTTTACAACTAAAGATGAAACTTCAGTATTAATATTGCAAACATCTGTATTAACCCAATCAGTTCCATTATTTAATGATGAATAAACGGTTCCGGTTGTTCCTGCAAAAACAGTAGAACCACAAACAGTAAAAGAATTAATAATAGAATCATTCAGTCCATTGTTACAATCTGTCCAGAGTGTCCCACCATTATCGGATACAAATATTCCATCATTGGTTCCCGCAAGTATTCTTGACCCCCTCACAATTATTGAATTTACATCCCCGTTTGTAATTCCGTTATTGATGACAGTCCATGTTAATCCGTTATCATAGGAATGGTATACTCCGCCATGGTCAGTCCCAGCATATATAATGGTTCCGTCCATAGTAAAGCAAGTAACGGGGTTTGAAAAAAGTCCGGTGCCAAACGGAACCCAGTTCAAACCATTATCAGTTGTCTTATATACCCCATTATAAGTTCCGGCAAGCGCAAACGAATCGGTAAATATTATTGTAAAAATTTGCGCATACGCTGGAATGCCATTTGAAGCATCTATCCAGCTTGCGCCATAATCGGATGAAAAATAAATTTTGCCACTGCTTGTACCAACAAAAATGCTTGAATCATTGATGTCTATTGAAGAAAAAGATCCATAAACAGAAGAAAGATTCAAATTAATCCAATTTGATCCATTGTCGGATGATTTGTAGATATTAGAGATAGATGCAACAAACAAATCAGTTCCATGTGATATAATCGCCCTAATTGGTGATCCTGAAAGACCATTAGCATTAACTTTTGTCCAGTTAATTCCATTGTTTGTTGTCATGAAAATTCCACCTACAACCCCAGCTGCAAAAACATTATTATTACAAGTCGTAAGATACTTAATGTTTTTCATTATAGTACAAGGGCCATAAGTTTGTTGCCATTGTGCATTTACAATGTCTGCGTATAATACAATTATTATTGGTATTGCCACATACCATTTTTTGTTTTTCATGATAAAAGAAATTAATGTAAGGTGGTAAAGTTATAAAAAAAATACTTTCTCAATCATTTTTTGAAGACAGACTTTCCAAGTCTTTAAGACTTGGAAAGTCTCATTTAAATAATACCAGATTGTGATTATTAATGCTTAAGTATCCACTTTGCCATCATATCAAGCACTTCAGGCGAAAATGTTTCTTCAATATTAGCATATTCAGTTGGCGAGCCGGTAGTGCAATGCTGGAATAAATGATTTAATCCGGGCATTTCTTTTACTGTGTAATCTTTATTTTTTGCTTTTTTCAAAGCATTTTCAATTGCCGGAATATTTTCTTTTGCAGGAACCTGTAAATCTTTTTCACCTATTAGCGCTAATACAGGGCATTTCACTTTTTTTAAACTTTGCTGAGGATCATAAGTAATAAAAAAACGCATCCACGGGCTTGTAACTGATGCAATCTGCTGACTTATCTTAATTGATGTCTTCATATCTTTTTTCAAGCTATCAGGAATACTTTCCATTATCAGTTTCCTGATTTCATCACTTGCTTTTTTATTGTCCTTTTCTTTTTTGATGACAGCAAAAACTTTTTCCGAAAGCGCAATATCCATTTTCAAAGAATCTTCATTCATTTTTTCTGCCCTGCATATAAGCTCGCGCTGCATATTCAATATTTTATCTCCACTTAACCCTGATCCTGCAAGCATAATGATAAATGCCACATCCTTGTTTTTTGCAGCAATCATAGGCGCCACGATACCGCCTTCGCTGTGACCTATGACGCCAATTTTTTTGGAATTAATTTTTTTACCGATAGCTATCGGTATTGTTTCAAGAAATTTTATTCCCGCAAGTGCATCGTCTGCATTGTCGAGTGTCGTTGCTTTAGCGTAATCACCCGTTGATGAATTGGTTCCCCGATCATCATATCTTAGTACAGCTATTCCCTGTCGTGTAAGGTAATCAGCTATAACAAGAAATGGTTTATGCCCCATAATTTCTTCATCTCTGTTCTGCGGACCGGAGCCGGTAACCATTACAACTGCCGGAAAATTTTCACCCGATGAGGGATATGTAAGAGTGCCTGCAAGCTTTACTCCACCCTTGCTTTCAAATGTTACTTCTTCTTCTTTATAAGGAAATGGTTTTTTAGGTTCCTGGGGATGTTTAACAACTTTAATTGTATCAGTATAAGTTAATTCAAAAGGAAGTTTTGCTCCATTCTGTTTCCAGATACCTTTTATTTTCATACTGTCAGCAATGAAAACACCTTCATAGCGGATGTTGGCTGCTTTACAGGTCATGGTAAGTAAACTGTCTTTTAGCCTTGTTTTATCCATTGGAAGATCAGTTACTCCTTGTTCACGAACACTCATTTTTCCGGAAAGGGAGTCGTTATCAATTTTCTGAATATTAAAAACAATGTGAACGCTTTTTCCGCTGAATGAAAGTGTTCCCTGCCAAAAACCAATTATTTTTTTTGAATAGTTTTGGCTCATCACCTGAAAAGAAATCAGGCAAATTATAATAAATAATATTTTTTTCATGGGATAAATAGATTTTTATAAAAAATTACAATTTTTGAAATAATTTCATTGCTGTCCACTTAAAACAAGTTGATTGACAGCTGGTTATTATATAGTTCTTTGACATCTTTGTAATCTATTTTTATAAACAGCTCTTTTACAGGAGTTTTGTCAAGCAGAGATATTCCTAAAACCTGTAATATT
>CAINEZ010000124.1 GCA_903847905.1 uncultured Bacteroidota bacterium | reverse complement strand
GTGTTTAATTAAAAAAAATATTAACTCAAAGGAATGGAAAATTTAAATACGCTGCCTTTGTTCACTTTACTCTCCACCCAAATCTTTCCACCATGTTTTTCGACAAATTCTTTGCATAAAAGCAATCCTAGTCCGGTGCCTCCTTCATGTTCAGTGCCCGGCTGACTGAATTTTATATCAGTCCTGAAAAGTTTATCAAAGTCGCTTTTTTCAATACCTACCCCTGTATCCTTAACAAGAATAATAAGTGAGTCATTCTCTTTTTTTGTGCTAACGGTAACCTCTCCACCAGTTGGAGTATATTTTAATGCATTACTGATAAGATTGCGCAGAATAGTGTCGAGCATATTCTTATCGGCATACACTTCCAAATTGTCTGTAACATTGAAATTTAAATTTATCTTCTTGCCGGAAGCGTATTCAATTAAACTCTGATGATTCTTATTAATTTGCTCTTTTAAATTTATTTTTTCGGGCTGAAATATCATGCTTCCTGCTTGAGATTTTGCCCATTCAAGTAAATTAAGAAGCATATCAAAGCCGTTTTTTGCAGAATCATTAAGTATCTTGGAAAGTTTAGCAACCTTTTTGCTGTCGTATTTGTTTGCATTTTCATAAAGCAACTCTGAAGCTCCAAGCAAACTTATAAAAGGATTTTTCATATCGTGGGCGATTATCTTGAAGAATTTGTCTTTAGAAGCGTTGGTTTCAATAAGTTCAGCATTTTTACTTCGTAATTCTTTTTCAGCTTCTTTTTGTGCAATCCGGCTTCTAATGGAAATAATTCCGTATGAAAGATCATTAGCTATTTCTGAAAGCAGTTCAATTTCATCATTTGTAAATGAATCCGGTTCTTTTGAATATATTGAAATCGCTCCAAATGTTTTGCCGTCAGTTTTCAAAGGAAGAACAACGGAAGATGCATATCCCCGCTTTATAGCTTCCTCACGCCATGGTTTAAATTTTGGGTCGGTTAGCATATTCATACAAATTGCCGGATCTCCAGTCCTGATTGCAGTTCCTGTGGGACCATTACCTCTTTCCGTATCTGACCAGGTAATGTTTAATGTTTCAAGGTAACCTTCTTCAAAACCTGAAAAGGCAACAGGTTTAACAGTTTTTTCTTCATTCTCTTCGGCATAACCTATCCATATCATCGAATACCCGCAATCATTTTCTATAATCTTGCATACTCTATTTAAATAATCCGATTCGTCTTTTGCATGTATCATTTCCTGGCTACTTTTGCCCAGCGCACTCAAAGTTCTGTTAAGTATATGCAGTTCCTTTTCTTTTTTCTTATGTTCCGTAATGTCCCTGGCTATATGCACCGAGCCTGTTATATTACCAGTACTATCATATATGGGTGTAACGCTGACAAGTAAATCCATTCCCAGTTTTTCTTCATAAAAATCTGCAATATGTTCCTTCCCATCTTTAAGCATCATTGCATGTGGACAATAAGAAGGTGATTCCTGTATACCATGTACACACTGAAAACAATGTCTGCCTATTAAATTTTGTGGTGAAATACCTAATTTATCTGAAGAAGCTTTGTTAGCGCGAATTATCCTGTGGTTTTTGTCAAGAATAGTTATCATATCAGGGATCAGATCAAAAGTTTCTATCCATTCTTTCCTTGAATTAATAAGTCTCTCCTCATTATTTTTTCGTTCAGTAATATCAATAAACGAAACCAAAACATTTGACAGTGTGCTTTCGAATCCTTTTACAATAGCAAGATGCAGATCTAATATTTTGATATCACCGGATAATGTCCGGATCGGCATTTCAGATTCAAATCGTTCACCTCCTTCGGCAAGAACGATTATTTCTTCTCTAAGAACATCAAAAGACTCCTTGTTATAATAAAATAGCAAATTTTTTATTACATCTTCCTTGTTCTCGGCTTCAAAAAATTCTACGCTCTTTTGATTTATTTCTACAACTTTTATCAGGGATGCAAGATGATTTATTTCGTCTTTATGCACATCAAAGTATGCCCTGAAATCTTCAACACCCGAATGTTTAAGTTTGTCAAAGTATTTTTTTATTTCCGAATAATCTTCCTTCCAAATTGGAATTGCTGAATACTCAAATAATCTATGGTAATTCTCTTCACTTTGTATTAATGCATTTTCAATCTTTTTGCGCTCGGTAATGTCGCGGATATTGCACTGTATAACCTTTTTTTGATTCACTAAATAAACATTACTGACAAATTCCACATTTATCTCACTACCATCTGCAGTCTCTAATGGCAAGTTTTCATAGCGTATGAAATCATTTTGCTGTAATTCTAAAAAATTATCTTTGTTGGCAATTATATCTTTGAATAATCCAATATCCCATATTGTCTTACCAAGAAAAGCTTCGTATGAATAGCCCAACTTCTCTACTAAAAATGGATTCACATCTACTATCATTCCGGTATCTGCATCAAGTATAATGATGCCATCTTTAGCTGATTCAAAGAGTCTCCGGTAACGGGCTTCCGAGCTGTTAAGCAATTCCTCGGCTCGTTTGCGCTCAGTAATATCATTTCCCTGGGCGATGGTTGAAAGCAATGTTTTGTTATCAGTATCATAAATATTTGCAGAATTCCATAATACGATTTTTATTTCTTTATTTTTACAAAGTATCGGAATTTCAATTGTTTCCCAGTGTTCGGATAAAGCCAGTTTTATTTTTTCCTCCGAGTCTTTAAGTGATTCTTCAGGGAACAAAAAGTCAAGTTTTTTTCCAATTATATCAGCAGATAAATAACTGGTTAAATTCTCGAACGCCCTATTGAACAATTGAATTTCCGATTGCGGATTCCAAACTATTATCGGTGCATTAGCATAATTGATAAGGCTTTCGAGATAATTCTTGGTATCATACAATTCTTTTTCTGCCTTTACTCTTTCAGTAATATCGTTACCCTGAGCAATAGTTGATATCAGTGTTTTTTTATCAGTATCATAAATATTTGCAGAATTCCACAATACGGTTTTTATTTCTTTATTCTTACAAAGGATAGGAATTTCAATTGTTTCCCAGTGTTCGGATAAAGCCAATCTTATTTTTTCATTCGAATCTTTGAGAGATGATTCAGGGAACAAAATGTCAAGTTTTTTCCCAATCACTTCATCTGATGAATAGCCGGTTAAATGTTCGAAAGCACCATTGAATAATTGAATTTCCGATTGCGGGTTCCAAACTATTATCGGTGCATTTGCGTAATTTATAAGATTCTCCAGATAATTCTTCGTTGCTGAAAGTTCTTTTTCAGCTTTTTTCTTTTCGGTAATATCTCTTACAATTTTTGAAGCGCCAATAATTTTTCCATAAAAATCTTTGATTGAAGAAACGGAAACGAATATGCTAATAATTGTTTTATCCTTGCGAATTCGTTCTGTTTCGTAATGGTCGATATTTTTTCCACGTTTAATCTGTTCAAGAATTTTCAACTCGTCATCGGGATAATTTGGAGGAATCAGCATAGAGATAGACTGCCCGATAGCTTCTTCATCTGAATATCCGAATATTTTTTCCGCTCCTTTATTCCATGAGGTAATGATCCCATTTAAATTTTTACTTATTATAGCGTCATCTGATGATTCAACAATGCTGGCAAGTCTTAAATGGTTTTCTTCACTTTTTTTACGCTCGGTTATATCGCGAAAAACTAATACCACACCATTTACTTTACCATCTTTATCTTTTATTGGAGCCCCACTGTCATCAATGGGAATTTCCAAACCATCTTTTCTTATCAAAATAGTATGGTTGGCCAAACCAACAATAACTCCCAGCTGAAGGGCTCTATCCACAGGACTTTCCACTTCTTTGCGCGAGTGTTCGTTGATAATATGGAACACTTCTTTGACTGGTTTCTGCTTCGCTTCATCAATAGTCCATCCGGTTAATTTTTCAGCAATGGGATTTAAAAAAGTTATGTATCCTTTATAATCAGTTGCGATAACAGCATCACCAATGCTTGCCAATGTTGTCCTGAATCGGTTTTCGCTTTCCCTCAATGCTTCTTCAGCTTTCTTACGATCGGTAATATCAACGGATACGCCTAACATGGCAGGTTGTTCTTCAAAATTTATCATGCTTATCGAAGATGAAACCCAGAAAGCAGTTCCGTCGGCTCTTTTGACTTTTACTTCATAATTACTGAGACTCCCCTTTTCCTTCAGCAGTTCAATAATTTTTTTACGATCCTCAGGATTATCATAAACATCAGGTGCATAACTGCCAATCATTTCGTCTTTTTTATAGCCGAACCCTTTTTCATACGCATTATTCAGATAAAGAATAGTGGCATCTTTGATATTGCTTATAGTTATATAAACCGGCAGAGCTTCGGCAATAGTACGGAAGCGGTTTTCACTTTCTTTAAGAGCTTCCTCTGCCCGTTTACGTTCAGAAATATCACTGAAACTGATAGCAACCTTCCGGCTTCCCTGCCCACCCATTCTAAAGGCGCATACATCATACCACCTGTTCAACTCTCTTGCTTCATTAGTGAAGCGCATAGTTTCGCCCGTCAAAGCAATTTTCCCGTAAATTTCAAACCAATGTTCTTCGTGGTCAGGAGCCAGCTCGCGCATTAATTTCCCTTGGGCATTATGTAAGCCTGTTTGCTTTTCAAACGTTGAATTTATTTCAAGAAATCTATAATCGATAGGTTTATCATTCGAATCAAAAATCACTTCTACAATGCAAAACCCTTCGATAAGCGAGTTGAACAAATTACGATATTTCTGTTCACTTTCCAATACTGCCTCTTCCAATTTTCGCCTTCTATCATCGGTTTTGTTTGCCGATTTTGCAGCCAGCCATGTAAGAAAAACAAAACAAACGGAATAGGCCAGAGCTACCAACATTACACCAACATCAGATTTAAATATTAAATTTCTTTCTCCATATAACCTCAGCCATGCAATAAGAACAGGCAAAACCAGTAATGCGGGCAAAAGTCTTTTTGCCATCAATGCTCCCGCACTCCGGCCGGTAAGTACTTTCATCAGCCATGAATCTTGACCGATAAAAAGCACAGCAAGGCATAAGGCACAGAAAGCAATTCCAGTATTCAATGCAACGGATATATTATTGACAGTATGTAAAGCGTTAATTTTAAGTATGTAACTTATAGGAACTATATAGCTAATCAGCAAAGCAGGTAATATAATTAGATGTGCAATATTTGTTAATATTTTTTTATTAAAAGAAAGCAATATGACAATGCTCCCAATAATAATAAAATTTACAGCCGTGAGTAAAGCCATTCTGTTATCGAAAGCGAGGAAAAATTTCAGAACCGGTGCTTTTGAGAGCAAACTTTCATTTCCTGTAATTAAAAGAACAAGATGAACCCAACACGAAAACAAAGCAATTATAAAAACCAACAAGCCCGCGATTTTTGGTACCACAGCAATTAAATGCGATAGTGATTTTTTACTTATTATAATCAATGAAGATGCAGATAAAATAAAGCAGATAGCTGTAACCACTTTCATTGGTATCCATTGATCTTCGATGCTTTTGAAAATGGTTATACCGAAAATCCATCCCATAAGATCAAGTAAACTTATAAGTAGAACCGTGAGAATACAAATCCAGACAAGTATCTTTCCGGAAAGTATAGGATTTGAATAAGGTTGTGATTTATTATTCATTTCTGTTGTTTATTATTTTATTTACTAATTTTTAAACGAAGTTTATTATTCTAATTAAATTGATGTTACTCAAATCGCAAAATTTATTCACAAGTGTCACTCGGAGTCAGTCTTTGCGCCTACCTTGACTGCAGGTATGTCTCCTCCTGAATGACTTAGTCGGGCAGGGAAGAGTGTTATATATTGGTCGAGCTTCGACACGTCTCGAAAAGGTGACGTCTCTGCCTGACCTCTATATTTT
>CAINEZ010000123.1 GCA_903847905.1 uncultured Bacteroidota bacterium | reverse complement strand
TTAAAACATAATTTATTCAAAAGAAAATAATGTATTTTTGTATCGTAAAACTAAAATTTATAAACAATGGCTACAACAAAAAAAACCGTAAAAAAAGCTGCTCCTAAGAAAAAAGCAGTAGCAAAGAAAAAAGTTGCTCCTAAGAAAAAAGTAGTAGCAAAGAAAGCTGCTCCTAAGAAAAAAGTAGTAGCAAAGAAAAAAGTTGCAAAGAAAAAGTAGTTCTTTGAATGAAATAAAAAAGCTCCTTCAGAAATGAAGGAGCTTTTTTATTTGTGGTTTGTTTTATGTATTTCAATTTTTTGTTTTTTATTGGGAAACAATTTCTAAAATATTTTTTTCTAATGTTGCGTTGGGTGATTCGGTAATCCGTCCAATTTCATTTCCATCCTTTAAAAAAATAAATACAGGAATAAGCGTTATTTTAAAATTATCTGTTTCGCCTTTATCAGATTTCTTACTTCTGTCAACACAATAGATTGTAACATTATCATCAGAAAAACCGAGAGCATCAGTTATTTTAAAAAAACGAGGTACTTGTTTCTGACTGTCGCCACACCATGACCCCATAACTATTATAACCTTGATATTATTATTTGCAAGTGCGGTTTTCAAATTATTTATTGAAATTGCATCCGGAGTATAAGATGCATATTCCGAATCATAATAAGTTTTGAATAAATTTGATTTTAACCCTTCACGATTACATAAACCTGTCAGAACTTCCATCTGGGACTTATCATCAATTTTAGTTTTATTTATTTCCTGTGCATTTGAATTAAAAATAAATGCAAGCAAAGAAATAATTAGTGTAAAATTTTTCATCAGAGTATGTTATATTTATTATTTTATATGACTGTTTAATAAAATTTGTAAAATTTTAATTGCTGCTTCAGGTATGTTAGTACCAGGACCGAAAATTCCAACAACTCCTGTTTTATAAAGATATTCATAATCCTGTGAGGGAATTACTCCGCCGGCTATTACCATGATATCATCGCGTCCCAATTTTTTTAATTCCTCGATCACTTGAGGGACTAAAGTTTTATGTCCGGCAGCCAAACTTGAAATTCCAAGAATATGGACATCATTTTCTACGGCTTGCTTTGCGGCTTCTTTAGGTGTCTGAAACAAAGGTCCCATATCAACATCAAAACCGAGGTCAGCAAAACTGGTTGCGATAACTTTTGCGCCGCGGTCATGTCCATCCTGTCCCATTTTAGCGATCATGATTCGGGGACGGCGGCCTTCTAATTTTGCAAATTTATCTGCCATACCACGGGCAGCTTTGAAAGTTTCATCATTAGCTATTTCCATAGAATATACTCCTGAAATTGAACGAATAATTGCTTTATATCTTCCGAAAACTTTTTCACAGGCATCAGATATTTCTCCAAGGGTAGCTCTTTTACGCGCTGCATCAACAGCGAGCATAAGAAGATTTTCTTTACCCGATTTACATGCTGTTGTTATTGCCTCCAGAGCTTTCAGAACTTCTTCATTATTTCTTTCTGCTTTAAGTTTTTTTAATCTGGCGATTTGTGATTCTCGCACAGCAGAGTTATCTACTTCAAGTATGTCAATCGGATCTTCTTTTTCAAGTTTAAATTTATTTACGCCAACAATTATTTCTTTTCCTGAATCAATACGTGCTTGTTTTCTCGCAGATGCTTCTTCAATGCGCATTTTTGGAAGACCTGTTTCAATTGCTTTTGCCATTCCGCCAAGTTCTTCAACTTCACAGATTAACTTCCATGCTTTGTGAGCAAGTTCATGAGTTAAAAATTCAACATAATAAGAACCCGCCCATGGATCAATGGCTTTGCAAATATTGGTTTCCTCCTGGATATATATTTGTGTATTTCGTGCAATACGCGCTGAAAAATCTGTTGGTAATGCAAGCGCTTCATCCAAAGCGTTTGTGTGCAGGGATTGTGTATGTCCAAGAGCCGCGCCAAGAGCTTCAACACATGTGCGAGCGACATTGTTAAAAGGATCCTGTTCCGTTAAGCTCCATCCTGATGTTTGGCAGTGAGTACGTAATGCAAGCGATTTTGGATTTTTTGGATTGAATTGTTTTACGATCTTTGCCCACAGCATTCTCGCTGCGCGAAGTTTTGCAACTTCCATAAAGTGATTCATCCCTACGCCCCAGAAAAATGATAAACGCGGCGCAAAAGAATCAATGTCCATTCCTGCATTTACACCCGTCCTTAAATATTCCAGTCCGTCGGCTAAAGTATAAGCCAATTCAATATCGGCTGTAGCTCCGGCTTCCTGCATGTGATATCCGCTGATGCTTATAGAATTAAATCTTGGCATATTTTTCGAAGTGTACTCAAAAATATCAGCGATAATTTTCATTGACGGCAGTGGAGGATAAATATAAGTGTTGCGGACCATGAATTCTTTAAGAATATCATTTTGAATAGTGCCGTTTAATTTTTCCATGCTCACACCTTGTTCTTCTGCGGCTACAATATAAAATGCTAAGACTGGTAATACGGCTCCATTCATGGTCATCGAAACAGACATTTTATCTAAAGGTATCTGGTCGAATAATATTTTCATATCAAGTATGGAGTCAATTGCCACACCGGCTTTTCCAACATCTCCTTCAACGCGTTCGTGATCCGAATCATAACCTCTGTGAGTGGCAAGGTCGAATGCAACTGAAAGTCCCATTTGTCCGGCGGCAAGATTTCTTCTATAAAAAGCATTCGACTCTTCAGCAGTTGAAAATCCTGCATATTGCCTTATTGTCCATGGCTGCATAACATACATAGTGGAATATGGTCCGTGCAAATAGGGTGGGATACCGGCAGCAAAATGAAGATGCTCCATACCGGTCAAATCGTCAGCTTGGTAAACAGGTTTAACAGGAATTTGTTCGGCTGTCATCCATTCACTTTCAACCTTATTATTTTTTCCAGATACTTCTTTATATTTTAACGCCTTGCCTGCTCTGAAATTTACTTTTTTAAAATCCGGCCTCATATTTTTTTAAGTAATTATATATTAGTTTACACTAAAAGTTTTAACGATTACACATTGCTTGCTCCGCAACTGCGGAGGCTTATTGTCCATCCTACATCGCCCATTCAATTCTAAATTTTATTTTTTATTTTCACATCTTTCCCCCACAATCCATTGGAGCAACACAAAGTTAGGCTGCGTTTATAATAACTCTTTTTATACTTTGCAATATAACGGTCTTTGTTGATTTCTCTTCTTCAATATCATAGTCATCCTGAAGTCCAAGCCAAAATTTTGGAGATGTCCCAAAATATTGACTCAGTCGCAAGGCTGTGTCAGCAGTTATTCTCCTTCTGCCATTAATAATTTCAGAAATTCTTGTCTGAGGAAGACTAAGCTCCTTTGCTAGTCTATATGCTGATATATTAAATGGCTTTAGAAATTCCTCTAACAGGATTTCTCCAGGGTGTATGTTTGGTAAATTTTTCATATATAATATTTTAATGATAATCAATTATTGTTACTTCTTCTGAATGTCCGTTTTTCCATATAAATATTATTCTCCATTGATCATTGATTCTGATACTATATTTGTCCTTTAATTTCCCTTTTAATTTTTCAAGTCTATTTGATGGAGTAATAGTAAGGTCTTGCAAATTTTGAGAATTATTAATCATTCTTAATTTTCTTCGGCAAATAGTCTGTATTTCCAACGGCATATTTTTAACCCTTTCGCCACACCAAATATTTTCAGTTTCTTTTGATCCAAAGGATATTATCATAATAATGTTCTACGTTACTATCGTCAAAGGTAAGTATTATTTATTATTTTTCCAAATAAAATCCAATATTTATTAAATCCGATTGATTTTAAATGCAGCCTAACATTTAGGCGTTGCTTGCATTGGCTTTGCAAGCTCTTTTGCAGCTAAACACTTTCTGCCTTTGAAATAAAAGCTGCAAATGTGGTTGCAAAAAGCGTTGGATTTAGTTTATAAAAATTATTTTCTTTGTTTGTAATATTTGTCCGTTAATTTGCAATATGCAATAGTAAATACCTTTTGCTAAATTTATTCCATTAAATGGAACGGTGTAGTTTCCTTGTTCTGTCTGTACATTATTTATCTCATTGAAAATTTCTTGTCCATATTGATTAACAATTTTTAATGTAACTATACTTTTTTCTTTAACCGAGAAATTAATCAATGTTGTTCCATTGAAAGGATTCGGAGCAATAGCCAATGTGTTCTCCGATTGATTATTTAATTGTACTTGATGTTTTTTGATATATGCTTGCGAAGCAAGTGAATCTTCGTTCAATTTATTTTTACCGGAAAATGTTTTGCCACTATTATTATAGTTTCCCGAGTTTGTTAAACGCATACCATCTGTGCAAGCGGAAGGACTGATTGAAGCCGAAAAATTACTACCTGCTTTTGCTTCAAAGCCGGGAAGCAGTTCAATTGACTCTCCTGCAACCATATTAACAGTTGTTCCCGGTTCAACTACAAAACGATCTTTAGAGCCGTTATCTACAAATGTTTTTGGTTCTGCAAACGGGTCATCAACTCCTGCCTGATAATTATTGTCACTTTGTTGCGGTGCAACAATAAGTTTATTTTTTACAATGAAGTTTTGGTCGTAAATTACATCGCGATTGTGAAGCGTTAAGTTCACGCATTCTTTGTCCCATTGTGCTGCTGTCACTTCGGAAAGTCCTAAATAATCTGAGCCTTCCGGAATATTTTGTATAGGATAATTCAATGTGCTAGTCGTTGCATCACCGGGAATTCCATTCGCATAATAATTCATCACAATGTCATACAATGAAATGGGAGAAGAATCATAATCATCAAACTTGTAAAATGGCACCCAGCCCAATGCTCTGAAACGCAAGTCGTTTATCTGACTTCCAACGTTAGGGTCTATATCATTATCTGTACCCTCAACACTATTATGAAAATTTCCTGAGCCATCATAAATATTTTTCGCAAAAGTATTTCTCCATCGTATCATATCGTCTTGAGTAATAGATGATGAAAAATTATAATCATAAACAACTCGGGGGAAAAACAATGTTGAAATTGCGTGGCTAATATCTTCCCTGTATCTTGTATAGTCGAGGTATTTTGGTTGGTCTGTATGTGGTAAAAAGGGAAAACAACTACTTACAATGCATCCATGATAGGTAATCCTCCATCCAGAATTAAACCACCAATAGGCATTGGAAGAAGTTGTTCTTAAAAGCGGATATTGATAAGTAAAGCAATAACATTTATCATCTATATCAATATTTGATTTATACAATAATGCCATAGCATCTGCCTTGTGCAGATAATTATATGGCGGTGTGTTAAAGCTATTCGGATAGGCATGCCCGATGTAAAATAATGTAACACCAAAATCTGATTGTTGGTTAATTTCATTAGCCGTGTTGTCCCCTATAAATTTTTTAAATGCTTTTGAATCATCTATCCAGTAATTATCTATCATGTAGTTGAGCGTTTCAGCCACTTTATCTTTTAGCCAATCGGCAAAATCCAAATAAGTATTAAAGTTTGCGTTATTAATTAAACTAACCGGAAAGGGTACAGTCTGTAAACTCTGGTCATCCATTTTCACGAGGTGCACAAATTCCGCCATAGGCGCAAGTATCCTGCCATTTTGATACATAGTAGTAGACCATATAGGAGCATTTACAGGTGGATTATTAACAAGGTTATTTCCCATCTTCAAACTTTGCACCTCAATACAAAGATTTATGAATTTTACAAGGTAAGCCTTGTCTTTAGTGGTTTTGTACATTTTCAGGTAAGATGTCATTACATCGGCTACCCTATCGCCAAGACGGTTGCTTAAGTTCCCATCATATGGAATTGTTGGGTCAAGATATCCCGAAGGAATAATATAATGTCCAACATCAAGAAAATCGTATTGTTCCTTTATGCTGTATGGAGTTTGTGAATAAGTAAATAGCGAATGAGTAATTGCTATTACTATTGCTGTAACTAATTTGAAAGTTTTCATTGCTTTTAGTTTTTAAAAGTTTATCCTAACTCGATTCTATATTTATTTTGATTCTTCCCAAATATCACGAACAAAAACATAGTCATCTAAATGTATTGTTCCGCATGAATCATTTATCGGAATTGAATTGCCTGTCCTGTTGCATATAATATTGCCTGAGTAATCGTAAAATTCCGACATCATAGGATTTTGCCACGGTCCATAAAATTCATATATTTTTTCGCCCTGCCCATTAACACGCTCTGATATTATTAGACACCCAGATGAATAATAACAAGGACACTTACATCCTCCCTTTTTATATTCACGAATTTTTACCTTTAGCCATTTAGGAATATCTTTAGGATAATCTTTCTTACATGAATTAATAACCAATATTGTTGTTAATACTAGGATGAGAAAAAATGTTGTTAGTTTCTTTTTCATGATTTTTTATTTTTTTTAATAATTGTATAACCACAACCTAAAGAAAAAAAAGGAGAAGCATATGGACGATAATCAAGGCTATTTTTCCATTCCTTATTAAACTCAGCAATTTGAATTAAGGCAACAATTCCTACTTTGCAAAAAAAACCACCATTTGGTTTTTGAAATCTATACCCTAAAATTCTTGGGATTAGAATTAAGGTTGAAGAACTATATGATATTTCGCCTCCAGAGGGTATGTCATAAATGCCTGAATTACCTCCCTTCAAATACGATACACCAATACCCATTTCAAAATTACCTTTTCGACCCCAAAACGAATTAATTTCAAATAATGTTGACCAGAAATTATTTTGCCTATTTTTATAATTCGGATCTTTTCGCGGGACAAAAATTCCTCCTATTCTTGAAGACAATTTAAAATTATTTTTTTTCATCAAAATGCGATCGTAATTAATAGAACCGGTTCCTCCATTACCAAACAACTCCAAATAAATTGTGTTTTTTGAAATACTTGTAGAATCTTTTGTTGCTTGTCCAAATGTTTGATTAAAGAGTGAGGTTCCGAATAACATTATGATTATAAATATTGTTATTGAGGCGCTGGCAAGATTACACTCTTTTGCTTGCGATGTTTTGTGTGTTGGCTTGTAGAAGCATGCAAATGTGTGCAATGTGCGTTCGCAGGAAATTTTTAAAAATGCGAAGGTCCGGGCTTTTATTTCTTTCAATCTGGTCATTTCATTTCTGTTTTTATTCATTATTTATACGTTATCTATCTGTTTTTTTTCTTCTTCTGTAGATAATATTTCTTTTAATGTTTTTAATTCTGCCTTGTTAACAACAAGTGTATTTGTCCATTTGTCGTGCCAACCTCTGTCTTCAAAAATAAAAGTATAAATGTCCCAAGGTATCAATCTTACAAGGGTTCTCAATAATATTGTTTTAAATGTCGGTTTATTACCGTAAATGTCTATTACCAATGAATTAGTCAGGATTTTTCCAATTGTTGTTTGGAAATAAAATTCTGAAATAATGAAATATGTTAAAAATAAAATCAAGAATAGTATTGATGTATAGAAATATAGTATTGTAAAGAAAATATTTTTCGGAGACGGGAAATCAAAAACCAAATTCAAAGTATATAAAATTAAAAATATTATTAATGTGTCAACGAAGAAATGAAGAAATCGTTTCCAACCATAAATACAATTAACTGTTCTGAAGCCGTTATATGCTTCTTTGTATGCTACTCTCTTTCCCGTAGCATCTTTTTTGTGAACGGTTCTATATCGTATTTCTTTAATTTCAGATATTTTTCTCAAAGCTTCTCTCTTTTTTAAATTTGCACAAAACTTATATATTAATGAGGTATTTTACTCTACGCGTTATATAGTACTTGAACGAAAACTTGTGTTTGATGTGAAAAGTTCAGTTTCGAGGCTTGCGTAGCGATAAAAAAGCGGAGTTCCGCATGTGCGGAATGACGATTTTTTTCGCAAGCGTAACGATGAAAATGGACTTTTCACATCAAACACTACATAATATTTTCTTCTATAATAACAGCGGTGCCATAACATATTACTTCTGTAACACCACTCATAACTTCGGTAGACTCATACCTTATTCCTATTACTGCATTTGCGCCAAGCGACTCGGCATGTTGCACCATGGCTTTAAAAGCATCTTCTCTTGTTTTTTCACAAAGTTCAGTATAGAGTGTAATATTTCCACCGAAAAGTGTCTGAAATCCGGCGCCTATATTACCAAAAATTGATCTTGAACGAACAATAATTCCTTTAACAACGCCCAGAGTTTTTTTAACTTTATATCCTGAAATTTCAAATGTTGTTGATGTTGCTTCGTGTTTCATAATGTTTTTTTTTATAATTCTTAAAAATAAATAAAATTAAATTATTCCCATTAAATGCTGGTATTTGCCAAGTGTTTCCAATACATTTGAACGAATATTAATAAAATCGTTTACTCCTGAATTTTTAAGCTGATCAATGAATTGAACCGGATTTCCGGCAACAATAATTTCCAGATCAGGATTCGCTGATTTTAATTTTTCGCAAACAGAAGGAACAAATTCTCCGTATTCATCATCCGAACTGCAAAAAACAATAATTTCCGCTTCTGACTGAAGAGCAGCATTCATGCCTTCTTCAATTGTTTCAGAACATGGATTTTCAATAATGTTATAACCGATACATCCGAAAAAATTTGTTGAAAATCCTGCCCGTGCTTTTCGCATGGCAATGTTCCCAAACGTAAAAAGAAATACAGAAGGTCTTTTATGTCCATCTTTTTCATAAGCTTCAGTAGATAATCGTAAAGCTTCAAATTCCTGAGCGCCCCGATATTGCTTCAATTCGCCAAGTTCATAAAAATTGGAACGAGGTCGGATTTTATCAAGCATGTTTTCTTTAAGGTTAGGGTGTTGGTTCGTTCCAAGTATTATTTGTTTGCGCATGGCAATATCCATATCGCGCTTCTGGCAGGTTTTTTCTATCTCTTCTTTTAAAAATCCCGATTCTACAGCTTTAATAAATCCGCCCTTTTCTTCCGTTTCCAGGAAAAGTTTCCACGAGGCTTCTGCAATAGAATCTGTAAGATTCTCTATATAATATGATCCTGAAGAAGGGTCAACTACTTTATCAAGATACGATTCGTATTTCAGAATCAATTGTGTGTTGCGTGCATTTCTTTCCGAAAATTCATCGGAGTTTTTATACGTGTTGTCAAACGGGTTTACAGTAATTGAATCACATCCGCCAATTGCTGCCGACATAGTTTCTGTAGTATTTCTTAACATGTTTACATAAGGATCGTAAACAGATTTATTCCATAAAGAAGTAACAGCATGAATGTTCATTCTCATGGAGTTTTCTTTTTTAGGTTTGTACTGCTCAACTATTTTACACCATAGGATTCGTGCGGCGCGTAACTTTGCCATTTCCATAAAATAATTTGATCCGATCGCAAATACAAACTGCATCTTTGGCGCCAAATCATCAACGCTCAATTCTTTACTAATCAGTTTTACAAGATATTCATTTCCTGATGCAAGGCTAAATGCAAGCTCCTGAACAATGGATGCTCCAGCATTATGTATGAACTGCCCATTGATAGTAATCGCTTTAAACTCCGGAAGATTTTTTACAACATTTTTTAAAAGTGTTTTCGCTTCACCAAAATTTTTGTCATGCGAAACGTAAAATTTTCCGAACAGTAAAAAATAACTTAATGAATCAAAATTAAAACTTCCACAAACGCAAGAAACATCAACCTTCTGCCGTTGAATTTCATTTATGAATAAATAATAAATTAAAAGGTGTGAAGTTGCAGAAGTAAACTGAACCGAAACTTTGCATAAGTTTATTTTCTCAATCAAAGCTTGCATATCTTCTGCATTTTCGATTTCTTTTGCATTGAATCCTATAGCTTCTGCACCTCTTGAAATTGCATCAAGCGCAAGCTTGTTTGCTTTGCTTGGATCGGGCTCTTCTATATCCTGCCTGATGATCCACTTGTTTTCCGATTTATTTCCACGCACAAAAGGAAATGCGCCCGGAAGAGTTTTAAGATATTCAAGTGAGTCAAGATCTTCTGCTCTGAAATATGGTTTTACTTTTATGCCCTCAGTAGTATTCCAAATCAGTTTTTTATTGTAGTCAGCGTCTTTTAAATCGATATTTATTTTCTCTTCCCATTCTTTTGTAGAAACAGGTGGAAATTCAGAAAACAATTTTTCGTTTTTTAATTTATTGTTCATTGTTATATTAAATCTTTTAAACATTAATAATAATGTGTGATTACAATAATCATCTTTCAAAAATACAATAAATTTATCATTTGCCAGGACTAAAAAACACCTTTTAAAAAAGTAATTACCCTAAACCTGCCGGTAAACAAGAATGATTAAAAATTTGCCGGAAATATTTTTTAAATTAAAAAACCTTAGACTTGAGAAATTTGAAGCGAAAAAATAGAGAAGTGTACAAATATTACTGACATGTGTGTGTATCGTCCTGAAATACTTTTACCAGATATAAACCCAAACCTACCATCTATGTGCTAAAACCTACCAAATATCAAATAGCTCATTACAAATTAATTTTAAAATATTTATTTTGTAATAAAAATTGATCATACTAAGGAGAAACAAAAAGATGATAAAATCCTATTTGCCTAAAGAAAAGGAGATCACAATAATTATACAATAATAAATTATGTTTGATAGTGTAAATATACATTAAGCAAACACGAAAGGTTAAAGACAAAATGTCTGATGACTGCGAAAGTGGAAATATTATTAACTAAATTAAAAAAAATAAAGTTATGAGAAATAAAAATAATCTATTAAGCGTATATGCTATAATTATTATAGCATTGATTACACAATTACCTTTAAAAACGAATGGTCAAACTTTTTATCCTGCAGTTTCACCCGATATCCAAATTGGTTCTTCACAAAGTGGAAGTGGTGTGAAAAATACCGGTTGTGCTATTTCACCAAACTCACTTACAATTACTAATATGAAAGTATTTGTATGGGATGGTAATACGCCACAGTTTGCATGGAGCTATCTATATCACGGCATTACATTTCAAAGTTCAATTCCAATAATTGGGGTTTCAGGCGCAGGAGCTATAACAGATCCAGATGTTGTTCTTACTGCTGATGGATTAAATGCATTAATAATATATATACAAAATAATAAATGTTATTATGAATCAAAGAAATGGAATGGTAGCGTATTTGTAGTTAACCAAGCTGCAACGCAGCTTAGTACCACTGGTAGTATTGCCAGTTGTCCTAACATTGATTTAGCTTATAATGGCATTTATAATTTTACCGCGGCAACTTGGACGGAACTCAGTTCTGGAATTGGAAAAGTAAAAGGACGTGTGGGTAGGTTTGTTGGCACATCTTTTTCATTTGGTTATAGTACTGTACAGATTTCTGATCCTTTGATTAATTCGATTACACCCGATGTTTGTATCTCTACTAATATAACTGGTTCTACTAACCTTGCTTATGTAACTTATACTTATATTTCATGTACAGGAACAGGTATAGGAGCAATACAATCTCTTTATTACAGGCAAGATTCTTGGGTTAATTTATATAGTGGCATAACAAGCGGTGCGCCAATTCTGAGATATCAGGTAAATTATCCGAATCAAATTATATATCCCAGAATAGCTGCCCCAATTAGATTTACAACAAATGTTCAGAGCAATCCTGCTCCATTTTACACAGATTTTGAGATTGTAGTTGCAAACACCCCCCCATCCAATAAAGATGTGTATAAAATAATAGGGTTCAATAAGTATCAAGATGTGGATAAACCACCGGTAGAAATAAATTCATCGCCAAATATACAATCTGGTTATAATGGAAGTCCCGTAGTAACTTATGGACATGACCCTGCAAAAAATTTTATTACTGTGGCATGGGTGTATGGAGGTGTTCTTACAGGTATTTCGGGCGGTACACCAAATGAAATTATTTCAATACGGCTTTTTGATAAAAATTGTGTTGGCGCTGCTTACAATGCTTTAAATGGTACTGTCTATTATAATCCACTTGTTACTCCTACTCCACCTCTATTTTATTCCTTAGTGAATAAGGGATTATCAAACAATGATTGTGTACCATCTATTGCTAGTGAAGAAAATTCTTATGTATTATACCTTTGGAATGATATTGCTACTAATTCTCCTTACCTTTCTAATCTTTATTATAAAACTACTATGATTGGAGCAGAAAATTTAAGATTAGCATCAACTGAAAATGCTATTGAAAATGACGATCATAGTGGAATAAATATATATCCAAATCCTGTTTCAGATAATGTTTATATTAATTTGGGTAACGATAATAATATGGCTGGCTCTGAAATAGAGATTTTAAATATTGGAGGGCAAGTCGTTAAAAAAGTAGTGATTACTAATAATAACACTGCTATAGATGTGAAAGATTTAGACAATGGTTTGTATTTTATTAAATTGAAAAGCGCTGATGATGTTATTTTAAAGAAATTATTAGTTAGCCATTGATTTTATAAAAATAAAAAAAAAACAGGAGCAAATATGTTCCTGTTTTTTTTTTT
>CAINEZ010000122.1 GCA_903847905.1 uncultured Bacteroidota bacterium | reverse complement strand
ATAATGAAAAATATATTAATAGGTGTTGGGACAGGAGATGCCAAAGATGAATTATTAAAAGAATTCCAGAAAACTAATTTAAAAAATGCTTACGATAAAAAACTTAACACCCACAATCAATTCATTCAAACCTTTATCGCTGTTGGCATTCTGGGATTCATGATACTAATTACTTTATTAATAACTCCATTCATCATTGGATGGAAGAAAAAGCAATGGCTTTATTTAATGTTTATTATTATTGTATTCATAAATTTTCAAGTTGAATCCATGCTCGAAACACAGGCTGGTGTGATGTTTTTTGCTTTTTTTAATACACTTTTGTTCATTGAAATGAAAAAGGTATAAAAAAAACGCTGCGGATATGCAGCGTTTTTTTTATTAATAATTTATTATTATACATGTCCCTGTGCTATCATAGCATCTGCAACTTTTACAAAGCCACCAATGTTTGCGCCTTTTACGTAGTTAACGAAGTCGCCTTCTTTTCCGTATTTTACACAAGTCTTGTGAATGTTTACCATAATCTGGTGAAGTTTTTGATCTACTTCTTCTCTTGTCCAGTTTAATCTCATTGAGTTCTGGCTCATTTCGAGTCCCGATGTTGCAACACCGCCTGCATTAGCTGCTTTTCCAGGTGCAAATAGAATTTTCTTTTCAATGAATACTTCAACAGCTTCCGGTGTAGAAGGCATATTAGCACCTTCAGAAACGCAGATACAACCATTCTTTATTAAAGTTTTGGCATCATCAACATTAAGTTCGTTCTGAGTTGCGCTTGGTAATGCAATATCGCATTTAACTCCCCATGGGGTTTTTCCTGCAACATATTCGCAGCCATATTTTTTTGCATATTCTTCAATTCTTCCTCTTTTAATATTCTTGAGTTCCATTACCCATGCAAGTTTTTCAGCTGTAATACCGTTCTTGTCATAGATATAACCATTAGAATCAGACATGGTAACAACTTTACCTCCAAGCTGGGTTGCTTTTTCGCAAGCATACTGAGCTACGTTTCCTGAACCGGAAATAACAACAGTTTTTCCTTTGAAGTTTTCGTTAATAGTTGAAAGCATTTCCTGAGCAAAATAAACCTGACCGTAACCGGTAGCTTCAGGACGAATAAGGCTGCCGCCCCATTCCAAGCCTTTACCGGTTAATACACCAGTAAATTCATTGCGTATCCTTTTATACTGTCCGAACATGAAACCTATTTCACGACCGCCAACACCGATGTCACCAGCAGGAACGTCAGTATCAGGACCAATATAACGACATAATTCTGTCATAAGACTCTGACAAAAACGCATTACTTCATTATCTGACTTACCTTTAGGATCGAAATCCGAACCCCCTTTACTACCACCCATAGGTAATGTAGTTAAGCTGTTTTTAAATACCTGCTCAAAAGCAAGAAATTTCAATACACCTAAGTTTACTGTAGGGTGAAGACGCATACCACCTTTATAAGGTCCTATAGCGCTATTCATTTGAATTCTGAAACCTCTGTTTATCTGAAATTCGCCTTTATCATCAATCCAAGGAATTCTAAACATAAAAACCTTTTCAGGTTCAACCATTCTTTCCAAAATCTTGGCATCTTTATATTTTGGATGTTCATCAATGTATGGAATCAGTATTTCTACTACTTCCATTACTGCCTGGTGGAATTCTTTTTCACTCGGATTTTTGGCTACCACCTTGTCCATGAATTGTTTTACTTTTGGATCCATTTTGTTTTTTTTTAAAGATTAAACATTAATTTTTATTAAGTTATTTGTTAATTTATTCACATGGCAATT
>CAINEZ010000121.1 GCA_903847905.1 uncultured Bacteroidota bacterium | reverse complement strand
TATACCGCTAATATTATTTTAATTAAAAAAATATTTAAAGGAAATAAAGAATTAATTTTAGGAACTATTAATGGAATTACTCCAGGAGGAATGAATAAAGATAGTATTTTTTCAATAATTCCTGATGACCCATCAGGGTTTTGGGGACCAATTCGCATTGGCACAAAAGGTATTTTCTTTTGTAAAAACTGGTACTCACAAAAAAATATTGCTACAAATGAAAATAATAGAAATCTTTGGTTTTATGATGCTATTTTTCAAGCAGGCGATTCTCGCTGGTACGGAAACGAAATAATTTATAAAAGTTTTACTACTATTGAGGATACTTATAATTATTTGAGAAAATTCAAGAATATTAATATACCTCAAACTAAAAAAAAAACTGAAATTGAAGAAAAAAAAACTGATACATTAAAGTTAAACGACATTTTTGAACCAAACAAAAACAAGGATAATTATAAGAAGTATATTGAATTTGTTGAAAAAAATAGTCGCTATGCTAAAAAAGCGACCAATTCGGAAGATATAACATTTTCATTTAAGAACCCTAAGCAAACAGGCGCAAGTCCCAGGTATTTTGAATTTGATATTTATGTTAGCGCAAGCGATAATTCAACATATTTTGCAAATGCAGCATTCAGAATAAATTATAATACTTCTGCATTCGGTACAAGTATTGTTGGTAATAATAAAATTACAATTACAAGGGGTCCTTTATTTAACAACCCTACTTACAACTACCCTGATTCTATTGTATTTGACCAAGCAAGCGATACTATTGGTTTTGGTATAGGCTCTGTTTATGGCGCTATCAACAGAACAAATTTAACAATTACACCTGTTCAACTTCTGCATTTTAAAATTGAGATAAATAATTGCAATGTAAATACAAATCTTGTATTTACCGACCAAACAATTATGCCTATGGCTGATTTATCTTTTTATACAACAACCCCAAATGCTTCTGATATGGATTGGATAAATTATGATAATACATATTACACAAATGATTTGAATGTATTATTGTGTAAACCTATAATAGACGGCTTTACTTCGCCTGTTTATCCGGGCTCATATTACCAGGGAATGACTAACAACACAGCGTTACTAACAATAACAGGAAGTAATTTCGGCGACACAAGAGGCTCTGGAAATGTTTATTTTGTTAATGCAAATCATAATACTTTATTTCAATACCCTGATAATTATGCTCCTGTTCAGGGATATGATTTTGTATCATGGAAGGATAATGAAATAAAAATTATTTTACCTACCTATAATGATACTGTAACTGGTGGTTACAATATAGTTCCGGGTTCAGGAAAATTTCGTGTTAAAAATTTTTGGGGAGATACTGCATATAGCATAACACCCATAAATATGCCTTATGCTATAAAAAACATGAAATACGGTGGTAAAAAATACAGATTAGAATTAGCCCGTCACGGAATAGGAACTGATTCAACAGCTATTACTTTCTACATCGGACCGAGCATTACAAACTATCCTGACCCTGCTATGAAAAAAATAATTAAAAAAGCCGTTAAAGACTGGGCTTGCAGCTCTCTTGCATATATAAAGGTTGCTTTTAAAGACACAATTATTGATGAGTCTGTTCAGGATGGCGTTTCGGTTATTCATTTAGTAAATTCTTTCCCGAATAATACCACCTTAGCGCAAACAGCTATGCAAACTCTTGATGTATGCGAAAATGTTTTTATACCTAACGATTTTGATATAGCAATACTTGCGGATCCTGGAACTACATCCCCCCCTGGTTATAGTTGGCAATTCGATACTACGTCAGCCAATCTTACATATAAGCATTATGATTTTTACGAAGTTATTTTGCATGAACTTGGTCATTGTTTGATGTTGCAACATGTAAATTTTGAGGATTTAATGTTTTGGCAAACTACAACTCCTTTAAACCCATATACACCAGGAGTAAACAGAAGAGAGATTTCTTATAAAGATATGGATGGCAGCGAAGATGTTGTAAATAGAGGGTTTTATTTAAATATTTCTAATTGCAGTAGCGTTCGGGCGCTTATTTTGTATCCGGAACATTCATGTACAGGTTATGGAGTAAAAGAAATAAATAAAAAATTATATAACCTTAATGTGTTCCCAAATCCTGCAAACAATGAGCTTAATATTTCCTATAACATAAATAAAACTTCAAATGTTCAAATAAAATTAATGGACAACACAGGCAGGATTATGTATGAAGTATATTGCAGTCAAAAAACACAAGGAGAATATTCGGATAAAATTAACACGGAAAAATTAACAAGCGGCTTGTATATTATGCTGTTAAATATTGATGGAAATTTTATAACAAAAAAGATTATTAAAATATAAAGTCATTAAAGTTTAATATCCAACTCACAAATCATTGCTATGTCCAACCTTGAGCTATACTAATAAACAAAAATAAAAATATACATAACGTCAATTATTAATAATAAAAATTATGGCTAAAATAAAAATTGCAATCAATGGATTTGGAAGAATTGGTAGGATTACATTCCGCCAGATTTTAAAGCGTAACGACATTGATGTTGTTGCAATAAATGATTTAACAGATAGCAAAACGCTTGCTCATCTTCTGAAATATGATTCCATTCATGGACGTTTTCAGGGAAGTGTTACTTCGGAGGAAGGATTTTTAATAGTAAATGATAATAAAATAAGGATTTTTGCAGAAAAAGATCCTGCAAATCTTCCATGGAAAGATCTTGGAGTTGATATAGTTATTGAATCAACCGGAGTTTTTCGTTCAAGAGAAAAATTGAGTAAGCATATTACTGCCGGAGCTAAAAAAGTTATTCTTTCCGTTCCTGCCGATAATAAAGAAGATGTTGACATTACAGTTGTACTTGGAGTGAATGACGATAAAATTAAGCCGGAACATAAACTTATTTCAAATGCTTCATGCACCACAAACTGTCTTGCTCCGATTGCAAAAGTATTACATGAAAATTTCGGAATAGTTCGCGGTTTGATGAATACTATTCATTCTTATACCAACGACCAGGTAATACTTGACTTTCCTCACAAAGATCTTAGGAGGGCAAGGGCTGCAGCAATGTCGATCATCCCAACAAAAACAGGGGCTGCAAAAGCCGTTGGATTAGTAATGCCGGAGCTGGATAAAAAATTAGATGGATTTTCACTGCGTGTTCCAACACCTGATGGCTCAATTGTTGACCTTACCTGCGAACTTTCCAAATCTACAACCAAAGAAGAAATTAATGAGGCAATGAAAAAAGCAGCCGAAGGTCCATTAAAAGGCATACTTGAATATTGCATTGATCCTATTGTAAGCGTTGATATTATCGGAAATACTCATTCTTCTATTTTCGATTCTCAATTAACTCAAGTTCTCGGAGGCAATTTTGTAAAAATTGTTTCCTGGTACGATAATGAACTTGGATATTCTGCAAGGTTAGTTGATTTGGCAAAAAAGATTTCGTAACCTGTATTTTTTACATTTCGTTAAAATTCACAAAATTTTATCCCTGCATATTTAATATAAAATATTATATATGCAGGGATAATTATTTTAACTGCCTATCTGCTTAAAACAAGTTGGCTTATCATTTTTAGTAATTTATTTTTTCGATAATTTAATATCACTTTTTTTAAAAACTTCGTGAACTCTGTGTAACCCTTTGTGTTCTCCCTGCCTTGTCGGAAGGCAGGTGTAGTAAAAAAATATAACCACAAAGATCGCAAAGAATTCCGATACTTGCCTGCCGGCAGGCCGGGCTATCGGAATCACAAAGGACACAGAGAAATTTACTTTATTAAATATTACATTTTTTTATACTTGGACTAAACAGATAAGCAGTTTATATTTTATTAACTGTCATCACTCATAGCCTTCCCGATCTTTCGAAAGGCTTCTATGAGCCTTATATAAGGCTTCGATAAACTCAGCCTGACATTATTCAGGCTGACATTACTCAAACGGACATACTTAGCCTGACATTTTTCAGTGTGACTATGTGCGTTGGTCATGCTGAGCCCCTGTCTGTCGGCAGCTACCGTGTGGACACATCTTTTTCAATTTGTTTAGCTAATATCCAACCTTGATAAATCAAATCAAACTTGTCCAATCCCCTTTTCATTGTTATAGGACCGGGCGGTCTTTG
>CAINEZ010000120.1 GCA_903847905.1 uncultured Bacteroidota bacterium | reverse complement strand
TTTTGTTCTCATAAAATTTAAAATCCATGCGAATAGATCAAAAAGGGTTTCTGAAAGTAAGAGGAATTATTTTACATATCATCGGTTGGATAATGTTTATTGTTATTTCAACCATGACTGCACCGGGTTATTCCGAAAGAAACCAACAGGATTTTATTTACCAGCTCTTTTTCACATTTCAAATAGCGATATTTTTTTATATCAATTATTTATTACTGGTTCCAAAGTTATTAGCTAAAAGAAAATTTCTGCTATTTATTGTTTTGTTGATCATATTGATTTTTGGCTTTAGCTGCATAAGTGAACTGAGTTTTATTAAACATTTAAACTTTCCTAATCATGATACTATTCCAATGGAACATGGACGACCTCCGATGGGATTTCATCGTGATCCGACAAGTTTTGACCCATTCAGGGGACTTATCATTTATGCCATTATATTTATAATAAGTACGGGTATAAAAATGACAATCGAATGGTTTAAAAACGATCGGCAAAAAAGAGAACTCGAAAATGATAAATTAAGCGCCGAACTTTCTATGTTAAAGGCACAGATTAACCCTCACTTTTTTTTTAACGTGCTGAATAATATTTGTTCGCTTGCCCGAAGTAAATCAGAAGAAACGGAAACATATATTATTAAACTTTCTCAATTAATGCGATATAACCTTTATGAACAAAAGGAAGATAAAGTACTCCTTAAAAAAGAGGTGCAATTTATAGAGGATTATATTGACATTCAGAAAATGAGGCTGATTAATACTGTTGAAGTGATATTTAATAAAACAGACAATTTAAATAATTACAATATAGAACCAATGCTTTTATTCCCATTTATTGAAAATGCCTTTAAGCATGGAATTTCCTATGATGTCAATTCTAAAATAGCAATTGATTTATCAGTTGAAAAGGATATATTATTATTTTCAGTAATTAATACTATCCATAAATCACCTGATTCAATATCCACTGAAAAAGATAAAGGAATCGGACTGCAAAATGTACTGAAAAGGTTAAAGCTATTGTATGCTGACAAACATAAAATTTTAATTAAAAACAATGATAAGGAATTCTCAGTTTCATTAAAATTAAAATTATTATGATTAGTTGTATTATAGTAGATGATGAGCCGTTGGCTCTTAATCTGATGGAAGATAATATTAAGAAGGTTCCTTTTCTTAAGCTTATAAAAAAATGTAATAGTGTAACAGAAGCATTGAAAGTATATAACAATGAAAAAATAGACCTGATATTTTTAGATATTGAGATGCCTGATATTTCAGGCATTCAGTTTTTAAAAAGCCTGAAAACAAAACCAATGGTGATTTTAATAACAGCTTATGAAAAGTATGCAATGGAAGGATTTGAGCTTGATGTAATTGATTATTTACTAAAACCCGTTTCTTTTGATCGATTTTTAAAAGCGGTTTATAAAGCGTATGAATATTTTGGATTTATTAATATAAAATCTCAACCACATGAAAATACAGGCGTTTACTGTGATTACCTTTTTGTGAAATCGGATCATAAACTTATTAAAGTAAACACAAATGACATCTTGTATATAGAAGGTTTAAAAGATTATGTAAAAATTTTTGCGGCTGAAAAGCCTATTTTCACCTTGTTAAGTTTAAAATATCTTGAAGAAATTTTATCGCCTAAAATATTTATTCGGGTTCACCGGTCTTATATTATTTCAATACCAAAAATTGAATTCATTGGAAAAAGCAAAATAAATATTGCAGGTGTAAGTATTCCTATAAGTGATAATTACCGCGAAAGATTGTTTAATATAATTAAAAATATTCCTCAAGGTGATATTGAAGCAGAATAATATCCTCTGTTTATTTGAACAATTTATTCATATCTGTTTATAGATAAATTTCCCTTCATTCTCTATAATAAAACCCCTGTAGTATATTATATTTTTCTAAGATACAGAAGAGAAAGACCTTTGGGTAAAATTTTATATTTTATCTAACAAGGCTGTTTTAAATAATGAAAAATAATTCATTCCTTTTTATATTTCTTCTGTGTTTTTTATGCTCAAGTAGTTTGATTGGGCAAACGGTACACCTTTCTAAAATCAAGATTACAAAAATATATTCGGATTATCTTGATGCTGTATTTCTTGATATTGGTACAAGATACAATGTAAAATTTTCTTACGATTGGTATACTATTCACCAAATTTCTTTCAATGGAAGTTTTAATAATGCGCCGTTAGATAGTATTTTAAACATCTTGTGTTCCAAATATAATCTCAAATATCATTTTGATGATAATATTGTTGAAATAGAAAAAATCAAAGAAGAAACAAATTCAGAATTTACTGAGGGAACAAGTGGCGCAACAGAATATAATGATAAAAAAATATATTTTGGAGACCCTAAATTATTTAAGTTCACATTATCCGGCAAAGTGAGAGATGAAAATACTGGCGAAGCTCTTCCTTATGCTATTATTGGCATTCCCGGCACATCGGTAAGCGCCGTTACAAATACCGATGGATATTTTACACTCCTTAAAGTTCCTTCAGATACTTCAACGCTTACTATTTCATATATGGGGTATAAGACCAGGAAATTTTTCCTGACACCGGAAACTCAAAGAGAAAATCTCATTATTGAACTGCTTGTAGCAAGTACTACTTTGTCCGCTGTTGAAATCAAAGGAGAAAGATTAGAATTAATGAGAGTTACGTCGGCAGAAATAAGTACAGTAAAATTGTCGCCTCAAAAAATTGCTACCTTACCTAATATAGGTGAAAAGGATATAATGCGTTCTTTTCAGTTAATGCCCGGTGTTTCCAGTAGCAATGAAACATCATCAGGGTTATATGTCAGGGGAGGAACTCCCGACCAGAACCTTATTCTTTATGATGGCTTTACGGTTTATCAGGTGGATCATTTATACGGCTTTTTCAGTGCTTTCAATTCAAATGCAATTAAAGATATTCAGCTTTATAAAGGAGGCTTCGAATCAAAGTTTGGTGGACGACTGTCCAGTGTAACCGAAATCACAGCGAAAGAAGGCAACCAAAAGAATTTTAATATCGGAGGTGATTTAAGTTTATTAAGTGCTAATGCATATATGGAAATTCCTATGGGTAAAAAAATTACATTTTTTGTTGCAGGAAGAAAATCATATAAGGGCCCCCTTTACAATAAAATATTTAAGGAATTCAATAATCAGGGAACAACAACCGAAACAAATGCACCAGCTGATAGTCACATGCCATCGGGAACTGAAACTACCGTTAAATCGTTTTTTTATGATCTGAATTCAAAACTCACATACAAGCCTACATCAAAAGACATTATTGCACTAAGTTTTTATAATGGAACCGATAAACTTGATAATTCAAGAAAAATGAGCACACCCTCATTTTTACAAGATAAAGGAATTGACTTAAGTTCCAGCACCAGCGATTTAACAAAATACGGCAACTTGGGCGGTGCTGTAAAATGGTCAAGAAAATGGAATAATAATTTTTACGGTAATACATTAATAAGTTATTCCAATTATTACAGTAACCGAAATAGAACGGGAAATACGGCTTTTAAAGGACCAGGCGGCGATGACAAGAATATGCAATCAGGAATTTTAGAAAATAATAATTTGAAAGATTACGGTTTTAAGAGCGATTACCAATGGGATATTTTAAGAGACAACAAAATTGAGTTTGGTTTTTTTGCAACATACAACGATATTTATTATTCCTTTAGCCAGAATGATACTACCACATATCTTAACCGGCAAGATTACGGTTCGATTTCAGGCGGATATGTTCAGGATAATTTAAAGTTCTTTGATTCTAAACTTTCTTTTGTTCCGGGTGCTCGGTTTACTTATTTTAATATTACAAGCAAAGTATATTCAGAGCCACGCTTCTCAATAAATTATAGTATTACCGATAAACTTCAGTTAAAATTTGCGACTGGAAGATACTACCAGTTTGTAAACAGGGTAGAAAGAGAAGATATTATGACGGGTAGTCGTGATTTCTGGATACTCTCCGATGGAAATAAAGTTCCTGTAGGAGAAGCTATTCATTATATAATAGGTACAAGCTATGACACAAAAAATTATTTGTACAGTGTCGAAGCATATTATAAAGATTTAAAAGGCTTAACAGAATATTCAATCAGGTTCAAGCCACAAATGGGCGGTGGCGGTTATAGTGAAAACTTTTTCAATGGAAGCGGCACTGCAAAAGGAATAGAGTTCCTTGCCCAAAAGAAAAGCGGCAAATTGAACGGTTGGGTTAGCTATACATTGGGGCAGGCGCTTGATTATTTCCCTGTATATTCCGATAAATATTTTCCCGCATCACAGGATGTGACGCATGAATTTAAAATTGTTTCTATGTATAAATGGAAACGCTGGGATTTTTCCGCCACATGGATATTTGCAACAGGCAGACCATACACCGCTCCCGAAGGTGGATACCAGCTCACATTGCTTGATGGTACTACCAGCAATTATATAACCGTTGGAGAAAAGAATAGTTTGCGTTTACCAAATTATCACCGCATGGATATAGCTGCCAACTATAATTTTTTCAACTCAAGAAAAAAAGCAGTCGGATATATCGGGATTTCCATATTTAATGTTTATGACAGAAAAAATGTTTGGTATAAAGAATATACAATTGCCGAAGGGTACGTTGTTGAAACAAATATTAATTATTTAGGAATTACACCAAACCTGACATTATCCTTTAAACTCAGATGACATGAAAAAGATATTTTTATTATTTTTTATTATTTTTTCTCTTATAATTATTTCATGTAATAAAAGTAAAGATGAAGGGTC
>CAINEZ010000119.1 GCA_903847905.1 uncultured Bacteroidota bacterium | reverse complement strand
TGTTTTTATATCAATCAATGATTATGGCTTCAAATCTAAAAAACCTTTCTGAATACAATAAGCAAAGCTTAATTTCTGCTGAAAAAATGCGGTTTGGAATTGTTGTTTCCGAATGGAACGAAGAGATCACAGGCGCACTTTTAAAAGGCGCTCATTCCACTTTGCTTTCATCCGGAGCAAAAGAAAAAAATATACTTGTAAAAAAAGTACCCGGTAGTTTTGAATTGCCCTTTGGAGCGCAATTGCTGATTAACACAGGAAAAGTTGATGCAGTAATTTGTTTGGGATGCGTAATTCAAGGCGAAACACGACACTTTGAATTTATATGTAATGCAGTAGCAAGCTGTATTACAAAGACAGGGCTTGATAATAATATACCTGTAATATTTGGCGTTCTTACAACAAATAATATACAACAGGCAAAAGACCGTTCCGGTGGAAAACATGGGAATAAAGGTGTTGAAGCAGCCATTACTGCTATAAAATTAATTGCGCTGAAAAAGGAAATATCCGGCGTTAAATAATTTTTTAACGACACCTTATTATATATTATATACATGATTATATTTATGGATACTCGTTTACCCAACATAATAATAAAAGGAGAATAAAAATGCAAAACAAAAAAGTAAAATTAAGCGTCGTACTCTTGTTGATCACAGGATTAACAGGACTTAAGGCGCAAGAAGTTATACTTTCCACAGGCGGTAATGCTTTGGGCAGTGGAGGTTCTGCGAGCTATTCTGTTGGGCAGATAGTTTACACTACTAATACAGGGACTAATGGATCTGTAGCACAAGGTGTACAACAACCTTATGAAATCTCTGTTGTAACAGGAATTGAAGAAGCCAAAGGCATTACATTGCAATGCTCTGCTTATCCAAATCCTACAAATAACGACCTAACGCTGAAAGTAGAAAACATTGAACTTTCAACTTTTAACTTTCAACTATTCGACATAAACGCAAAACTTATAGAAGCCAAAAAGATTGAAAGCAGTGAAACGAGTATTGTTATGGTTAATCTTGTACCTGCAACTTATTTTTTGAAAATAATTAAAAACAATAAAGAAGTAAAAACATTTAAAATCATTAAAAACTAAACATTATGAGAAAATTATTTATCTTTTTGACAGTAGTGTTATTAACGGTAACAGTTTGGGCGCAAAGCCCGCAAAAAATGAGCTATCAGGCAGTAATCCGTAACAGTAGTAATGCGCTTGTTACTTCTTCACCTGTAGGTATGCGAGTAAGCATTTTGCAAGGCTCAGAAGCAGGAACAGAGATTTACAAAGAAATATATAACCCCAACCCGCAAACCAATGCTAACGGATTAGTAACTATAGAAATTGGCGGAGGTATTCCATTAACAGGTACTTTTGCTTCAATTAACTGGGCAAACGGTACTTATTTTATAAAAACCGAAACAGATCCGACAGGAGGTACAAACTACACTATAACAGGAACAAGCCAGTTATTAAGTGTGCCTTATGCTTTACACGCACAAGCTGCAGACAGTGCAAACTACAATAAATTAATTAATAAACCCACTCTTGCAACAGTTGCTACAACTGGCAGCTATACCGATTTAAGCAACAAGCCAACAATTCCAGCTACGCAGGTAAATAGCGATTGGAATAGCAATTCGGGTGTAAGCCAAATATTAAATAAACCAACATTGGCAACAGTTGCAACAAGTGGAAATTACAATGATTTAACTAACAAACCTACTACCGACGGTTCTGAAACCAAAGTAACAGCAGGAACCAATGTAATAGTTACAGGCGCAGGGACTGTTGCCAACCCTTATGTTATTAACGACAGCATTCATAAAATAGGAGATTCTTATGGTGGCGGCATAGTATTTTATGTTTATGATAACGGGCTGCACGGCTTAATAGCAGCCACATCCGATCAAAGTACAGGAATACAATGGTATAATGGTACATATAGATATACCGGAACCACAGGTGATGGATTGGGAGCAGGAGCAATGAATACTGCAATGATAGTAGCTACACAAATGGCGGATAACCAAGCAGGAAATTTTGCTGCAAAAGTTTGTGCCGATTATTCAGTAACTGTGGGTGTTATTACCTATGGCGACTGGTATTTACCTTCAAAATACGAGTTATATTTATTGTACCTTCACCAAAACGTAGTTGGCGGTTTTGCTAATAACGACTATTGGAGTTCTTCCGAGTCCTATAGTAACTATGCGTGGAACCAGTTATTCTCCAGTGATGGCGTTATGTCCAACGACTATAAGTGCTACTCTCTCTACGTGCGTGCTATTCGGGCTTTTTAACAATTTTAATACCGCTTTGCGGATTATTATTGAAACTGACAGGTATTAGTTTTCTTGTCAGTTTTTTTTGATTATTATAACTTTTCATATATGAGTAAAGTACTTAACATAGTTTACATGGGAACGCCTGAATTTGCTGTGGCTCCATTGGATCTCCTGTTAAAACAAGGATATCATATAAGCGCAGTAGTTACTTCTCCAGACAAGCCTGCCGGAAGAGGATTGAAATTATGTGAGTCGCCTGTTAAAAGATATGCTATTGCAAACGGAATTCCATTATTACAGCCTTCAAATCTGAAAAGTCCCGAATTCATTGAAGAATTGAAGAGAATAAAACCAGACCTTCAAATTGTAGTTGCTTTTAGAATGTTGCCTGAAGTTGTTTGGAAACTCCCTCCGTCAGGCACTTTTAATCTTCATGCTTCCCTGCTTCCTCAGTATCGTGGCGCAGCTCCAATTAACTGGGCAATAATAAACGGTGAGAAAAAAACAGGTGTAACTACTTTTTTCATTAATGAAAATATTGATACAGGTAACATTATTATGTCAGAAGAAGTTCCTATACTTCCAGATGAAACTGCAGGTGAACTTCATGATAAATTAATGAATATCGGATCTGAGGTTGTTCTGAAAACTGTTAAATCCATTGAGGAAAACAATGTCAAAACTGTATTACAGCAATCAATGATTAGCAATATTGAAATTAAACCTGCTCCGAAAATTTTCAGGAATCATTGTAGAATCAACTGGAATAACAGTGCTGATAAGGTTTACGATCGCATCAGAGGATTAAGTCCATACCCATCTGCCTATACTGAATTGCTGTCACCGCAGGGAAATCAGTACTGCTTAAAAATATATAAATGTGAAAAAGAACACACTATTCATAATTTGGATGCCGGTTCTATTTGCACAAATTGCAGGACTCACCTAAGCATTGCTGTTACTGATGGCTTCATCAATTTGCAGGAAATTCAGTTGCAGGCAAAGAAAAAAATGACTATTGCCGAGTTTTTATGCGGTTTCCAGATTGACAGTAAATGGAAAGCAATTATTGTTTAGACACCAAAACTCTGTTTTACTACTAAATAAAACCATTTTCATCGAAATTTATTAACAAAAACGCCGATTTATTAACAAAATAGCACTTTTTAGAAAAAAAAACTTGCATTGTCTTAGATAATTAGTATATTTGCAGCGTTAATTCAATATAAGTATTAATTTAATTAAACAAAACAAAACATGAACAAAGCACAATTAGTTGAAGCAATGGCTTCAGAAGCAAAAATTACCAAAGCTGCTGCAAAATCAGCTTTAGACGCATTCGTAACAGCTACAACAAAATCTTTGAAAAAAGGTGAAAGAGTAGCATTAGTAGGTTTCGGATCATTTGCAATTGCTAAAAGAGCTGCAAGAACAGGACGCAATCCTCAGACTGGAAAAGCAATTAAAATTGCTGCCAAGAAAGTTGTAAAATTCAAAGCAGGTCAAGAATTAGCTACAAAAGTTAGGTAGTTTTCGCTTGATTACTAATTAAAAGTCTTCCCGTGCTTACGGGGAGACTTTTTTGTTATTTACCGATTATTGTTAACTTTGCAACCCCTGAAACGTCTAATTAAATAAATACATGCGAGATTTTAATCCTAACGACATCGGTAATATAAATAATAATATCTTCGGGCTTCCAACTAACGACGAAAATGCCAGCGTTATATTTATTCCCGTTCCATGGGATGTTACTGTTTCTTATTCAGCAGGAACAGCAAAAGCACCGAAAGCCATATATGATGCATCATTTCAGGTTGATCTTTTTGATCCTTTCAAAGAAAACGCTTGGGAAACCGCTTATGCAATGTGTCCTGTACCTATTGAAATTGTTGAAAAAAACGACAAGCTGAAATTTTATTCCCGAAATATTATTTCTCATCTTTCTGAAGGTATTGCTATATCTGGATCTAACGAAATTAAAAACTCTCTTGATATTGTTAATACAGGGTGTTTGGAACTCAATTCATGGGTTAAAGACAAATCAAAGGAATATATCGACAAAAATAAATTTGTGGCTATAATAGGTGGCGACCACAGTGTTCCTCTAGGTTTTATGCATGCCTTATCAGAAAAATATGAACATTTTGCAATTCTACAGATAGATGCGCATGCCGATCTTCGAAATGCATACGAAGGATTTATATACTCTCATGCTTCTGTAATGTATAATGCATTGAAAATTCCACAGGTCGAAAAGCTTGTACAGCTTGGTATTCGTGATTACTGTCAGGAAGAGTATGAAACTATATCCCGGTCTCAAGGCAGAATTATTACATTTTTTGACAGAGACATAAAAAATAATATGTATGAAGGGAAAACATGGAAATATTTCTGTGATAAGATCATTCAGGAATTACCTGCAAATATTTATATAAGTTTTGATATTGACGGACTTGATCCTAAACTTTGCCCTAACACCGGAACACCTGTACCGGGAGGGTTTGAAGCAGAGCAGATCTTTTACCTTTTCGAACAAATTGTTCTGTCAGGTAAAAAAATAATTGGCTTCGATCTATGCGAAGTTGCTCCAGGTGAAGATGAATGGGATGCGAATGTAGGCGCCAGAATATTATACAGATTAGCTAATATCATGGCAAAATCGAATGGTATATGAATTTAAGCGGACTTTCATATAAGCAAAAAAGTGAATTTTATGAATTCATGTGCAGCTTTGTTACTGAGAACCGCAAGCAAAGAATTGAAGAAGTTTCTAAACTCAGGACACGTTTTTTAACTGTTGTACTCGAAGATATTTATCAATCGCACAATGCCAGCGCAGTACTGAGAACTTGCGACTGCTTCGGGATACAAGACGTACACATAATTGAAAATAAAAATAAATATAATGTAAATCCTGATGTGGCTCTCGGTTCATCGGACTGGCTTACCTTGCATAGATACAATTACAAAGATTTCAACACTTATAATTGCCTGAATAATTTAAAAAAACAAGGATATTCTATTATTGCCGCCTCACCTCATAAAAACGATTGTTCTTTGGAAGAACTTGATATCAGCAGAAAAACAGCCATTATATTCGGAACGGAAAAAAGCGGATTATCAGAAAGCGCTATTGAACTTTCTGATGGTTTTGTAAAAATTCCTATGTATGGATTTACCGAAAGCTTTAATATATCAGTATCTGCAGCTATTACACTTTATTCACTTACAAGCAGGTTAAGGAAATCAAATGTGTTATGGCAACTTAATAAAGAAGAATTATTGGATATAAAAATTGATTGGGTTAAAAATACTGTTAAGTCATCTGAAATGATAGAAAAACAATACTTCGCGGAAGCTTCAAAATAAAAATTATAATATTAATAATGATATTTGCAGGAAATTATAATAATATTATCTGAGGTAACTTTGTAAACGAGTCTGTCTGTTTTTGTAACACGTCTGCTCCAGTAACCGCTGAATTCATACTTTAAAGGTTCAGGTTTACCAATTCCGCTGTAAGGATTTTCCTGAATATAATTAATAAGTTGTTTTATACGGTTAAAGATTTTTTTATCAGCTGTTTTCCACTGTTCAAACTGGGAATAAGCCAAAGGAGTAAATTTAACCTCTTTCATTTTTTCTTTGTTTTCCCAATATTAACCGTAATCAATTCTCCTTTTTCCGCTTGGTTTAATGATTCATGCAACATATTACTATTTGTTTCGCTGGCAAGCAGGTATTCGGTTTCATCCATCTCTGCTTCAACAGTAATGGAAACGGTTTTTCCCTTATATAAGGACTTTATAGCTTTAAGAAAATCGGCAGTAAGCTCATTTGTATTTAAATGATAAGTAGTTATCATAACTAAATTTTTTACAAAATTACAAAATTTTCATTTAATATCTGTGTTGATGAAGTTAATAATTTATTTATTACATATAAAATTTTGATGAGCTGTTCTTTTTTTATTGTTTCAAAATCATCAAGAAATTCTTTTATTGATTTTCCGGCTTCAAGATAATCAAACAGATTTTTAACAGGCACCCTTGTTCCATGAAACACGGGTGTGCCGCCTAATATTTCGGGGTCAACAGTAATTAATTTGTTTTTCATAGATAATTAATTTGTATAACAAATACAAAGGTATGAATATTTTTCAGTTTTAACTTGCTAAAATATTTCCATTTTTCATTGTCTTATCTAAAAATATCGTACATTTGACTTTAGAAATTAATAATATCGTTCTTTAAAATAAATTAAGATAAAGCGTTAGCCTTTATTCTTGCGTCTGAAATCTCGCAAATTTATACGCATAACAAGAATAATAAGCAGAACGCGCCGACAGGCGTGGGCTGAACTTATTTGTTATGCGGGTTTCGCGAGAACCTCAGATGCAGATATTGTTACAGTTCCACGCTTTTTTATTTTCTGAAAGCAGTATTAATATATATTAGATTAAACATTTATTGCTATGAAAAAAATAATCTTTACTCTTTGCTTAATTATTCTTATCAAGTTTGTTATAGGACAAGATGTAATAATTAAAAAAACAGGTGATGAAATTAAAGGAAAAGTTTCTGAAGTAACATCTACAGAAATAAAATACAAGAAGACAGAGAACCCTGATGTTACTTATTCGATCATAAAATCAGAGGTATTTATGATTAAGTATGAAAATGGCACAAAAGATGTTTTTAATGATAATTCTGTAACAAATACTACTACTTATACTAACACCTCAACGCCTAAAAATAAAGTAACTACAAATACAACATCTAAACAAGCCGAAGAACAAACAGGTATAATTGATGTTGCAGAATCAACAATTAAAGTTGGCGGATTTGGTGAAGAAGTTTTTTATTATGGGTTTGCCGAAGGCGATCAAATCGTTTTCAATTTCGAGGAAATAAATGGAAAGGAATTAAAAGAGGTAGAAATTATGGAACTACCATCTTCTTCAAAGTACATGGAGTATAAGACCAAGAATATTACAGATAAAACTATAAACACTACAAAAACTGGTATTTATAAGTTTCGTCTTTCAAATTCAGCTATGGGCGGTCGTATCTGTAAGCTTAAAATTCAAAGGATTCCTCTTAATGAAACAACAAAGAATTTTAATACAAGCGTTTATTGGAAAACTAATAGAGATACAACATTTTATATGGCAGATGAAGAATATCTTATTTCAATAGATACTAATGTAGTTCCTGTAATTAATAATCAAATACAGACCGTTCATTCACAATCTGATTTAAAAGGTAATCCTAATAGAACATATGTCCCTGTACCTTTACCTGAGAATACTGTAAGCTGGTCATATTATCTTGGTGTTGGTGAAAGTGCAGAAGCAATATTTAATCAAGCTGAAGAAAAAGCTGCTAAAACAAAAGCCCAATTAAATGCTGCATCAAATATAACATCTAAACTTGCATTGATTGACCCAAGTGGCTCTGCTGCTATGGCTACGCTTGCTTTAAAAGGTATTTCATATTTTGGTGTACCAGACAAAGCAGATATTATTAAATATTGGTTTGTAAATGACTATCAAAACGTACAATTATTTTTAGCTAAGCAGGAATTTACTATGATTTCGAAAGGAGAAGGACCATTGATTTCATCTCGAATGACATCTCCTGCAAAAGGGAAATTTTACATTTGTTTAAAAAATGAAAACTGGGCAGATAGAATAGATGTTCATATTAGAATCTCAGCTGTTACAGTTAAAGAAAATTGGGGTACTCGTCAAATACAGAAATACAATGTAAAGACTTGGCAGGAACCTTATTTAATAAATAACATTAATACTAACAAACCGGTGAATGAAAAAACTACAACTACTACTACAATAAATAATAGTAATACCATTTCAAATGATACAAAAGAATCAGATGTAGTAGATACTAAAACTAGTACGACAAATGAAATAAATAATACAGTTTCAAATAGTGACAATAATAGTAACACAAATACAATCAATGTAAGTTCAGAAAATAAGTATTTTATTATTGCAGGTTCTTATAATACCAATAGTTCGTTAATTTTTTAATGCATTTCAACACGCAATTTTACCTAACCATATAGCGTCCCGATAAACCCTTCTTATTTTTTTGCAACTCAGGTCAATTTCTAAGTTTGCAAAAATT
>CAINEZ010000118.1 GCA_903847905.1 uncultured Bacteroidota bacterium | reverse complement strand
ACAGGGCTTTCAATTTTTAGGATGTACATTTTGTGATTGTCAAAATGAAAGTAAATTTGATAAAATTATTTTTTTGTCAACATTTATTTTTGAATAACAATCTTGCTCATATAATTCTCTTTATCGTTTTGCAGAGTAAGAATATAAACCCCATTGCATAGATCGCTAACATTAATAAGATGTTTGCCTGTGAAATTTATTTTTTCACTTATCACTACCTGCCCTTGTATGTTCTTTATTGAAACTATAAAGTTTTGCGTTGTAATATTTTGGTTTTCTATTGTTATATTATCTGTTGCCGGATTAGGATAAACAGAAACATTAACATTATTGATATTTTCTGATATACCAACAAAGTTATCCCTGAACCAAACTTTAGAAATTAAGGCGTCATTACCATCATATTCTAATTTAAAAATACTCATTGCATGTCCGGTTTGTTTCGTCCACCATTCGTATGAAGAGCTTGTTGATGTGTCACCGGAATGAAAATTCCAACCGGCAATAAAAGGTCCAATACTCGTTATAGCATGTATCCAAATTGAATCAACATTATTTGACATCTTTAAATAACGTAAGGCATTGTAAGTTCCGGAAGGGATAGTTAAGCTACCTTCGCCGTTAAAAAGAGATATTGTAGTTGAATATTGTTTAACACGCATTGAGTCTATGACTCCTGGCGCATTGTATGCAGGAAATGTCATGTCAACAATAGAAGTATCCATAAGTGTTGGGCTTGCCATGCTTGCGGGAAAATCAAGAACCTTAACAGGGTCTTGAAAAATAACAGGCACTGCAACAGTATCAACATAAAACACACCTCCAACGCCTATTAAACTGGAAGGGGAGAGATTAAAGAAATAACTTTGTCCGGATGAATCGGCAGGTGATAAAGCAATATTAGAAACACTTGTAAACATGCTTCCATAAGGAGCGTCAATTGGAGCCATGTAAAAAGAAGTGTAGTTTTTGCCTGTGGATAAACTGGCAGAGAAATCCCAGTAGGAAACAAATGCACCTGCATCAGTTTTTGAAATAGGCTGGGTAACAATCGTGGTATCTGTAGTCATATTTTGGCTGAACCCGATTGGCGGAAAGTCTGTTGAATTAAGGACAATTTGCGCAGATAAAGAAGAAACTGCACATAAAGCAATCACTGAAAGTAATGTTTTTTTCATAGGTTTGTTTTTTAAATTAATTAATTAGTAGGCAAAATTAATAATTTTTTTTACTTCATGATATCATATCCTTTCCTATTGTTTTTGTAATAAATAAAACGATGAAAATTAATTAAAATAATATTTATTTAATATTGGTATTGAAATGATTATTTTTTTTAAACTCTGTGATATGTAATGAAATCAAAATTTAATTTCTAAAAAAAATAATCTAATAACCTATAACCACAGCCAGCCACCTTTCAGCTTCTTTAACAGATATTTTTTTTCTTTCGGAATAATCTATTACCTGGTCTTTATTAATTTTTCCAACTGAAAAATATTTTGAAGCAGGATTTGCAAAGTACCAGCCGCAAACAGAAGCAGCAGGATTCATCATAAAGGTTTCTGTTAATGAAATTCCAATATTTTCTGTCGCATTTAAAATTCTGAAAAGTTCTGCTTTTTCGCTGTGGTCAGGGCAGGCGGGATAACCAGGCGCTGGTCTTATTCCTTGATATTTTCCAAGGTGAAGTTCGTCAAGTGAAAGGTCTTCATCTTTTACATATCCCCATAATTCCTTTCTTACTTTCAAATGAAGAACCTCGGCAAAAGCATCAGCAAGCCGGTTAGCAAGTATCTTCAGCATAAATAAATTGTAATCGTCATTTGAATTTTTAAATTCTTCTACTTTCTTTTCAATTCCAATACCAGAAGTCAATGTGAAACATCCTAAATAATCTGTGATGCCTGTTTCCTTTGGCGCTATAAAATCGGAAAGGCAATAATTGGGAATATTTTCCTGTTGTTGCTGGTTTCTTAAGAAATGAAAAGTTGTAAGTATTTTTCCTTTATTTTCGGATGAATAAACTTCAATATCTT
>CAINEZ010000117.1 GCA_903847905.1 uncultured Bacteroidota bacterium | reverse complement strand
CTATTGAAAAATGGTTTGAAATTAAACCAGAAATATTTTTACAAAAACCTGATGAATTTAAAAATAAAGTTTTATCTTTGAAAATAATTAACACAAGTTATCATAAACAACCTTGTGAAACTTGACAGCTACAAGTAAAACACGGAAGTTACAAAAATCTTTAAAAGCTTTCACTTCCCCAAGCCAGTTTGTTTTTCCGTATGCGGCATCAGTAATTTCAAATTCCGAAGCAAAGGTTATGTTTCCTGAAGTATAGGAAAGTCTTGGAGAGATGCGGTAAGCATAATCAATATCATATCCTCTTGTATAGTGATCGCCCCAGATATTATGAAACGATCCTAAGTTTTTTGCATATCCAAGGTATAAACCCGCATTGAACTTTTCTGTATTATTTGTCGAAATATCCAACCACCCTGTAAGCTGATCAAGGGTTGTGTATGTATTCCTTCCGGTAGCGGTATCAATTTTTTCTACAGCAAATCCGCCCATCATGTTGTGTTCATACATATTTTGCCCCCAAACAGATTGCAGTTTTACCGTGAACTTTTTGAACTTTATTTTTACAAATGCAGTAGCAGCCCAGCAATCCAGAGATTCATCAGCAATATATGAGCTGTCAGTTATTAAGCGCGGAGTAAGTTTACGATAATCGCCGCCTGCTCCAAAAAATATTTTATCATTATTGCTCTTATATTGTAATTGTAAGTCAAAATTAGGGATGGCGCTGTTTCTTAAGTATTCGTAATTATCTCCTAAGGGACCTGCACTCGTATTATCCCTGTCGGATGAAGCCACAGCAACGAGGTTGATTTTTCCAAAACTTCGGGTAAATCTTATTTGTGGCTGCATTGAAAATGGATGAAAAGGAGCTCCGGTATTAAGAGATAACACATAGGGAATCATTTCGGGCAAGCTCAGCGGATGCCAATATTGACCCATTAACAGTTGGGATTTTTGCCAGGTAAGTTTTAAATAAGCATGACGCATACGGAAAGCATTATTCTCTGTGGCGGATGGACCGGTAAAATCACCTTCTACATAAGCCATTGCTTTGGCTCCAAAAGCATCAGGTCCGGTTATAGTTCCTGCAAGTCTTGAATACATAGCGTATTGGTTAAAACCCGGATGGGCGTTTATATCTTTTCCGTTTTTATCGAGCGACTGATTTAATGGATAATAAGCCAGCATATTTTCACGCGAATTCAATAACTGCCTTGTATCATAAGCGGCTTCGGCTTCAATAAATCCGGTAAAATTAATTCCGAATTTTTTTTCATTGTTTGTGTTTTGACTAAAAGATAAAAACGAAATCAAACACAAAATGCCGAGTAATGAGTATTTTTTTTTCATATCGGTTTTTTTCTGGTCAAAGGTAAAAAAATGTTCTAAAACAAATATAAAAATATAGTCCTCTTTCTCTTTTTAGTTTGCAAAATTCTATTAAATTTGTCATTTAATTCCTCTTCCTATGAGCGACAATGTAAAGCATGAATGCGGCATTGCGTTAATCCGCTTGTTAAAACCCTTAGAATACTATCTTGCAAAATATGGCACAACCTTATATGGTTTGAATAAGCTTTATTTGCTGATGGAAAAGCAGCATAACAGGGGACAAGACGGTGCAGGCGTTGCCAATATTAAATTTGATGTGGACCCGGGTATTCATTATCTTAACCGCTTGCGCTCAAATACCGATGCTCCCATCAAAGATATTTTCGATAAGATCAATGCTCCTATTGAAAAAGTTTTCTCGGCGAACCCCGAAAGACTTAAAGATGTTAGATGGTTAAAACATAATCTTGAATTTACCGGAGAATTATTTCTCGGGCATTTACGTTATGGCACTTTCGGGAAAAATAATATCGAGTCTTGTCATCCCTTTATACTACAACATAATTGGCTTACCAGGACGCTTGCCATAGCCGGTAATTTTAACCTCACTAATGTTGATGAACAGTTTGAAAAACTGATCAACCTCGGACAACATCCTATTGAAACAACGGATACTATAACTGTTCTTGAAAAAATAGGTCATTACGTGGACAGAGAAAATGACGATCTGTTGAAAAAATTCAAAGATGAAGGACTTTCAAAAAAAGAGATCCATTTGTATATTCAGCAAAACATCGATGTGCAGTCGATTCTTGCCAAATCATGCAAGGACTGGGATGGTGGTTATATTATTGCAGGACTGTTCGGACATGGAGATGCCTTTGTACTAAGAGACCCATGGGGTATAAGACCTGCATTTTATTTTAAAAATGATGAAGTTGTGGTAGTGGCTTCCGAAAGGCCTGCAATACAAACCACATTCAATATTCCATTGGAATCAGTACACGAACTGAAACCGGGACATGCCATAATAATTAAAAAAGAAGGCTCTGCTGAAGAAATTTTATGCAGAGAGCCAAAGGAAAAGCTTTCCTGTTCGTTCGAAAGAATTTATTTTTCGAGAGGCACAGACAAAGACATTTATACTGAAAGAAAAAAACTAGGAAAGTTTCTGGCGCCTGCAATATTGAAAACAATAAATCATGACCTGGAAAACACTATCTTTTCTTATATTCCCAATACAGCCGAAACAGCATATAACGGTCTTATTGAAGAACTCAACAATTTCTGCCGAAAAGTTCAAAAAGAAAAAATTATTCAGATGGGAGAAAAAATAACTTCTGAAAAACTAGAAAAGATATTTGCTTTGAAACCAAGGGTGGAAAAACTTGCAGTAAAAGATATCAAGCTCAGAACATTTATAACCCAGGACAACAAAAGGGACGACCTTGTTACTCATATATACGATGTAACCTACGGAATAGTAAGAAATGATAAAGACACGTTGGTTGTAATTGATGATTCCATTGTGCGCGGAACAACCCTGAAAAAAAGTATTATTAAAATGCTGGACAGGCTGCATCCTAAAAAGATCGTCATTGCTTCTTCTGCGCCACAGATCCGTTACCCCGATTGTTATGGAATTGATATGGCAAAATTGAACGACTTTATAGCTTTTCGCGCCGCCATTGAATTGCTGAAAGAAACCAAACAGACTAACATAATAAATAATGTATATCTGAAATGCAAGGAACAGGAAAACCTTCCCAAAGAAGAAATAATTAATTATGTTAAGTTAATTTATACATCTTTTTCGGCAGAACAAATCTCCGATAAAATTGCACAATTGGTTAAGGAAAAAGATGTGAAAGCCGAAGTACAGATTGTGTTTCAAACTATAGAAGACCTGCATGAAGCATGTCCCGATAATAAAGGCGACTGGTATTTTACCGGAAATTATCCCACACCCGGAGGTAACAAAGTGGTAAACAAATCTTTTATTAATTACATTGAAGGACGCAACGAAAGAGCTTATGGGCTGGCACTTGAATAGGACGTTCCGAATTAATTTATTCATGGATTTTATCCGCCTATCTTATAATCTTTCGTTCCTCTGTCGCCTTGGCGGAAAATATATTTAATGGATATCGAATATATGCGTTTATATTTGGAACCGGTAGTTTTAGAGTCGCTTGTTATTCCAAAGTTGTTCGAATATGAGCCATGCTCTACCAAATCATCAAATATATTATTAACTCCCATTGATATGGTAAATTTATCTTTTAAAAATTTCCTGCTTATATTGAATGACGAATTAATCCATGCTTTATCATATCCGTCAAATGTTAATTCTTTTGCATTATAATTTACATAAAACATAGTATAAAACTTTTTTATTTTATATTCCATATTGTATTTTACATCATAACCAAATTGCTTTTTAATTAATTCATCTATAGGTAAATTATAATATGCAGCAGTATTTGCAAGAGATTTTGTATCGTAATAGGTATGAAAAATACTTGATGAAAGCGAAAAATTAAATTTGCTATTAACCTGAACCCACAATGACAAATCAACCCCTGTATTACTTTGCCTTGCCACATTCTCCGGCTTTGATAACGATAATAAAGAAGTTAGCGGAATTGAAACATTTGCAACTTCATTGTTTGTGTAATTGAAAAAATATTCTGCCGAAGCATTCCATTTTTCTTTGTTATATGTGTAGCCTAAATAAACTGAATAAAAATCAACAGGTTTTAAAGACGAATTTCCCGTATTCCACGAATACAAATTTTTCTTGTCAATAAAATCAGATAATTGATTAAAGAATGGTAATTCGCTGGTTTGAGATAATGTGAGTTTTACTTCTTCTGTATCGTTTATTGCATAAGCTATTGTTGCGGATGGTAATATTTTAAAATAATTTTTAGTTAATGGAATAACAGTGTCTTCATCATTGAGATTATACCTGATGAAATTTCCTTTTACATAATAATCTTTTAAGTTAACGCCTCCATCAAGTTTCCATTTTTTTAATTTTGTACCTATACGCCACGATAAATCATGTTGCTGATCAATATTATTAGCAAATTGACTTTGAGGTAATGATAATTTATCAAATATATAATGATTGTTTGCCGAAGAATCATCTAACCCGACTGATAAATTATAAGATAGATTCCATCGAGAATCTTTTGAAATAGAATGATTATAAAGGAATTTATAATATAGCGATTTACTATAAAATCCCTTCTTATTGCTAAATCTATATAAGCTATCAGTACTATTAGAGTTTAATATATTATAATTATAAGTTGAATTTTGCGATGATAAACCATTATAAATATTAATATGACATAAAGTATTAATATACGAATCTATTGTATCAAATTTATGCCAATACGAAAAAGTAATTCCTTTGTAAATTTGATTTGCATTAGAAAATTCATGGCAATCGTATGCATTTAAAATTTCTTGATTTATTTTATTGTTTTCGGAAAACATTTCTTCGGAAAGAGATTTATATGTTAAATTATAGAAACCGCAACCTAAATACAGTTTGGTGTTTTGTGAAGGTTTATAAATCGCGCCAATATTATTATAGTTTGTTTGTCTTCTATATTTATTATCCGTATTAAAATTTTGAATAGATGGTATTTGAAAAATACTAATATTATTTTCAATTAAAGAATTAGTATTTGTAATATTATTTTCGAAGGAAGAGTTAATGAAGTAAGTGATTTTTTTCTTTTTGTAGTTAACATTTATAAATTCTTTTGATTTATCAATATTTTTAAAACTAATAGAATTGATATTTGCTGATAACTCCCCGCTTAATCCATCTATATTTACTGATTTTAAAATAATGTTAATTATACCACCACGGCCATCCCCGCCTGAGCGTATTGCTGCATCTATCAATTCTATTTTATCAACTTTTTCAAATGGTATCATTTCTATTTTAGGATATATAAAATTGGAAGGTTGATCGTCAACATAAATTGTTGCTTCAGCTCCTTTATACCTTACATTACCGTCGTTATCGACAACCACACCCGGAAGTGTTCTTAGTAAATCAAGAATTGTACGCGCTGCTGCCACCTTTTCTTCGTTTATATTAAAAACCTTTCTGTCGAATTTTTGTTCCATATATTTAACAGTTCCGGTAATTGTAGCTTCTTTCATTAGAGTTGCACTTTGTTTAATGTATATTTCGCCTATATCAATTTTTGTTTTATTGTTCTGCGAAAAATCTATCTTTTTATCGTTATAACCTATATACTTAGTTAATATGTACATTCCTTTTTCATATAATATATTTTTTAATTTAAATTCGCCTTTTGCATTTGTTAAAATACCTGTAATCATTGAATCTTTATAGTTTTTCAATATTACATTACCATAAGGTAATTTTGATTTGTTAACACTATCTGCCAAAGAACCTGTAATATCAATGGTTTGAGCATTAACAGAGGTTATAATTAATAGGAAACCTAAAGTTTTAATTATTTTATTTTTAATCATTCTTATACTTTTATAAATAAAAAGTTTTTAAATGAGTGAATTTTTAAAATTGAATTCAGGTAACAAATGTAACTTTTTGGTATAACAAATTTAAAATTCAATATATAAAGTTCCGCCAGAGATGAAATAAAAATTTAATCGGACAACAGTTAAAAAAATGTATTTTTATAACTTCAATTTCATAATATGAAACTGCTTATTACAGGTGGAACAATTGTAACATCCGAAAAAACATTTCTTTCGGATGTTCTTGTTACTGACGAAAAAATTTCTGCTGTTGGCAAAAACATTTCTAATGATAATGTTGATAATATTGATGCTACAGGAATGTATATTTTTCCCGGCGCTATTGATGCTCATGTTCATTTAGATCTTCCAACACCTGCGGGACTTTCTTCGGATAATTTTGAAACAGGCAGCATTGCTGCATTATATGGCGGGACAACTTCTATTATTGATTTTGTTACTCCTTCGAAAAACGAATCCCTTGTTTCTGCATTTGAGAAAAGATTAAAAGAAGCAAAAAATTCAAAAACAGATTTTGGATTTCACATGAGCATAACTTCATGGAATAAAGATACCGCGAAGGAAATGGAGGTTTGTGTAAAACAATTTGGCATTACTTCTTTTAAAACTTACATGGCATACAAGGGTTTAATTGGCATAGAGGAAAATGAATTAAAAGAAGTAATGAAAACAGCGGTAAAGCTGAATGCATTGGTAACCGTGCATTGCGAGAACGGCAATGAAATTTTAAAGCTTCAGAAAAATTTTATTTATTCGGGGAAAACAGCGCCGTTATATCATGCATTATCCCACCCTTCTTACGTTGAAGCCGGGTCGGTAAAACGGGTTATTGAACTTGCAGAAGAAACCGGATGTCCTGTTTATATTGTTCATACATCTGCTAAAGAATCTCTTGAAATGATTGAAGAAGCACAAAGTAAAGGACAGGCAGTGTATTCGGAAACCTGTCCGCAATATTTACTGCTTGACGATTCAGTATATAATCTTCCGTTGCCGGATTCGTTGAAATATGTTATCAGTCCTCCTTTGCGAAAAAAAGAGGATCAGCGGTATCTTTGGAAAGGGTTGAAAAACGGAAGTATAAAAGTTGTTGCAACAGATCATTGTCCGTTTAATTTAAAAGGGCAAAAAGATTCCGGTATAAATGATTTTACAAAAATCCCGAACGGGGCGGGTGGTATAGAGCACCGCTTATCATTGTTATACACATACGGCGTTTTGAAAAACCGTATTTCCATAAATCAATTTGTCGCTGTTACATCAACCAATCCCGCAAAAGTTTTCGGACTATATCCGCAAAAGGGCGAAATTGCAGTAGGTTCTGATGCCGATATTGTAATTTGGAATCCGGTTCCGAATAATATTATTTCTGCAAAAACACATCATCAACGCTGCGATACAAATATCTATGAAGGGTTTACAACAAAAGGAAGCCCTGGGTATGTTATAAAAAAAGGGAAAGTTGTAATTAAAAATAATAAACTGTTTAGTAAAGATTTTGCCGGAAATTATTTAAAAAGAAAGTAAATTTTATTCTCAATATACAATTGGTATAACCTGCTGACTATACTTTAAAAAGGAATTGTAGTATAAAGCAAAAGTAATTAAACGCTATAAGCAAATAAAATGGACTTCAGAAAAAACAAATACCTGCTGCTAACCATCGTTGTTTTTGGAATACTGTATTCTTTAATTTCTATTGTTAATCATTACAATTTCAGAACATATGCATTGGATCTGGGAGCATATACAAATGCGCTATATGATTACATTCACTTTCAATGGAATGATAGTACCGTTTTTAAGGAAGTGAGCGAGAATCTTTTATCTGACCATTTTGATTTATATCTAATACTATTTTCTCCGTTATCATTGATATTTAAGAGTTACACACTACTAATAGTTCAGATATTTTTTATTTTATTGGGTGGTTTGGGTATTTATAAATATTTTTCTCTTTTAAGGACTTCAGGTAATTTAGCTTTATGTGCTACTCTTTATTATTATTTGTTTTTCGGTGTTTTCTCTGCTGTTTCGTTTGATTATCATAGCAATGTAATTGCCGCATCTCTTATACCTTGGTTTTTCTACTTGCTTAAACAGAGAAGAATTATTAGTACAAGTTTAATGCTTTTGTTCATACTTATTTCAAAAGAAAATATTTCACTATGGTTGGCATTTATAAGTTTAGGTTTGGTAATAGAGTACAGGAAAGATAATTTGTGGAGAAATTATTTATTTTTTTCTTTCCTGATATGTATTTTTTATTTTGTTTTGATTACTTCCATCGTTATGCCATGGTTATCAAATAATAAAACGTATTATAATTTTCATTACTCATTTTTGGGAAATAATTCATTTGAAGCCGTATTGTTTTTAATAAAACACCCCATTGAGTCTTTACAGGCACTATTTATTAACCATACGCACCACCCATTTGGAGATTATGTTAAAGCAGAGTTCCACATACTTATTTTAATTTCAGGATTACCACTGCTTATTCTTAAGCCTCAATATATTTTTATGTTAATTCCGGTTTATTTTCAGAAACTTTTTCATGATAATTATTTAATGTGGGGTATTGACGGGCAATATAGTATTGAATTTGCTCCGATTATGGCAATTGGTATTTTTTCAGTTATAAATGAATTTAAAAATAAAAGGATAGCTAAGTTAACATCTATCCTTGTCCTGATTTTCACTTTAAGTTGTACAATTAGAATAATGGATCATTCGATTTTATTTACCAATAAGTCAAGGATCAGAATTTATCAGAGCTCACATTATTCAAGGAATTACTCTGTACATAAAGTGTATGCGCAACTTTCAAAAATCCCGGAAAATGCTATTGTAAGCGCACAATCTCCTTTTTTACCTCATTTAGCATATCGGGACAATATTTATCAATTTCCATTAATCAAAGACGCCGAGTTTGTTATATATTCTCAAAAAGAAGATACATATCCGATGGATAAAAATACTTTTGATTCGTTGACAACAGCTCTTGAAAACTCAAATAAATGGACTGTAAAATATAAAGATGAAAATCTGACGATTTTAAAAAAATCTGCGTATAACAAAAAAAGACTATTAAGGTAAGCGCATATTCAAGTCGTTTTCTTTAGATATGGGGCTTTATTATAGCTTCAAATAGAATTAGAATTAATGTTTTAGATCATATATTTATTAAAAAAATTATAAGCTATTCCAGCCTGTATATCCCATGTTGTATGGAAATTTATAGTGTTGTTATATTTTCTTGGGTTGTAATTAAATTGTCCTTCGAGTGTAAAATGAATGTTGGTTCTTCTTATAGGAAGCGAGAAACCTATAGCTCCATTATAACCAATGGAATTCTTAAACTTATCTATTTTGTCAGAAATATTTGGGTAAATACCTTTATAATAATCACTATAAGCAATTGATTTTTTACTCAGATATACTCCGCATCCGGCTCTTAAAATTATAGCAAAATCACGCGGATCATCACCTGCATTAAAACGAAGCATTCCCCCGATATAAGTGTCATTGATTTTTTCTGTACTCAAGAAATTGCCTGTTGAATCGGATAATTTAAAGGAAGGGTCTTTGATACTTGTCCAGAAATCGGCGCCGATCTGGATCCCATTTGAACCTATCGCTCCCCTGATTCCAATAGGCGCAAAACCACAGGGCTTATATCCTTTCATATTATAGGCTGTCATTCCATAACCGGAATAAATTTGAGCTACAGCACTAACCTGGGCAAAACTTTTTTCAAAAAAGAAGAAGG
>CAINEZ010000116.1 GCA_903847905.1 uncultured Bacteroidota bacterium | reverse complement strand
GAATTTTTCAATTAAAGCATCGTAAGCATTTAAAGCCGCCTTATATCTTTCAAGTTTCTTTGAAGTTATACTGTTATATGCAAACAAATAATTTGCTTTCATGATATAATATAAGCAGTCCTCACTGTGTTTAGTATCAGAATAGTCTTTTAAAGTATTTTTAAACGATATAACTGCAGCTTTGTAATCCTCAAGTTTGAAATACAATTTTGACACTTCATATTCTTTTGTTTCCAGCTTAAGACGAAGATCATCGAGTAGTTTATTACAAATAATAACAGTGTCACTTGCCGGATACATATCAACAAAAAGCTGAAGTTCCTTAACAGCGCTGATTGTGTTAGCCTGGTCCAGAGTATAATCCGGAGAATCAAGGTAAGAACAATAAGCGCACATATATTGAACTTCGCGTGCAAATTTACTATTTGGATATGTAGTGGCAAATGATTTAAAATAAAATGCTGCTGTGGTATAATCATCTAATCCATAATAGCAGTATGCGTAATAATAATATATTTTTTCAGCATTAGCAGTGCCGCGATAATATGATATTAGTTCTTCAAAGAGCTGCTGAGCGTGATAATAGTCGCCTTTAAGATAATATGCTTCAGCGGCAGTGTATTTTTCAGTTAAATCGTTACTCTTTAAAAGCTTATTGAACTTACCGCACGAAGAAACAGCAGTAATTACAATTAAAGCAATAAAAAAATATGTTATTTTTTTAAACATCTTGCAAATTTACACTTTTTGGTTGAATTACAAAACGTAATTTCCAGCTAAATATTATTGATGTGTTAAATAAAAAATTCCTCATTCCGAACAAAATGGGGAACCTTTTTAAAAATAACTGCCTATCTGTTTAGTCCAAGTATAAAAAAAGTAATATTTAATTAAGTAAATTTCTCTGTGTCCTTTGTGATCTTTGTGGTTATATTTTTTTACCACAGAACACAAAGTTTAAAAAAAAGTGATATTAGATTATTGAATAAATAAATTACTAAAAGTGATAAGCCGACTTGTTTTAAGCAGATAGGCAGTTAAAAATATATAGTTGGTTAAATAATTAAAAATGATTCAATATTCCATATCTTTCTTAATTTTTCATTAGAAATTTTAAATATTTTTTATCAGGAAATTCAATTTTAAGAAAATATAACCCGTCTGCTTTTTCTTTCATTTCTACGCTTAGATGATTTATGCCTGAATCAATTCTACGCTTATCGTCATAAACTTTATTCCCCAAAATATCGAATATTTCAACTTCTATATTTTCTGATTTTTCAGAATTAATCATAATATTGAATTTGTCATTTGAAGGATTTGGATAAACTGAAATTTCATTACTGGCAGATGTTTCATTTAGTCCTACACTGGAAATAGTGATCTGTGCAGATATAGTATCAGAGCCACAACCATTAACTGCTATCAGTTGTACGGTATATATACCATTAGCGGAATAAGTATGAGATGGATTTTTAAGGTTGCTGGTATCTCCGTCACCAAAACTCCAGTGATAATTTACTCCATCAGTTGTTGTATTAGTAAAATTAGCCGTGATACTATTTATTACATAAGTGAATGCCGCAATAGGCACATCAGAATTTATCGCCGCAATTACAGGAACAATAGCGCTGCTACATGATGTTTCCTGTACAACCCAGTTATAGAAAAAATAATAGTATTGAGTTCCGGCGCTGCTGCTATCAACAGATAATAAACCTGTTGTTGTATATGGATAATTTACGCCACTGTTATTTCTGTATAAATTAGAAGTCGTTCCTGTGTGTAACCCTAACTGAAAAGCTGTCCCAACAGGAACATCTAAGTTCAGGGAAACAGTCTGTAGTCCCGTAAACAGAATATCAACAGTATCTGATTGCAAAATTGTTCCGCTTTTATCTCTGAGCTCTATTACCCTTGTTCCAATAGTTCCGGCATAAACATCAACAGAAATTAAAGTAAAAGGGTTGTAGCTGTCAAAAATAAGATATTGATCTGCATTATTCAGATTTCCACCTCCACCCGAGTTATCAGGTTTTCCGGCAGTTTGAAGAGCAAAAATATTTGTTCCCTGAACATAATATATCGTGGTTGCCGTTAAATAAGGAGTAGTAAATGTTGTTCCCGTATTAATAAGATTTCCATTTAATGGTGCATCATACCAATTGAGTGTCCCTGCTCCGGATGCTGTTAATGTTAAAGAATCAGGTCCGCAGCTTGAAGCTGAAATAACTATTGGATCGGCAGGCCTGTTAACAGTAATGTAATCTGTAATGATCAAAGTATCCGATCCGGCACAATTTGATATAATCTGCTGCACAGTATATGTTCCTGCAGATGTATATAGATGTGAAGGATTTTGCAAGTCCGAAGAAGTTCCATCACCAAAATCCCAAAGCCATGTTTCTGCACTGCCAGAATTATCAGTAAAATGAATTGTGTCCTGGCATGTATTTGTAATATCAGCGATAAAAGAAGCAACAGGCGCTAAAGGCTTTAAGGCTACATTTTGTATTATTGCATTTCCATTGCTAATATAAATATCATTAATTGTCTTGCTCTGGTATCCATTAGCAGAATATGTAACATTATATGTTCCTGTATATATTGGTCTGTGATAATTCCCGACAGGTAAAGCTGAATAAACATAAGAACTGTCAAAATCATGACCGGCAATATAAACTTTAGCCCTGATCCCTTGCCCTGTGCAGGAATCAGTTATAACTCCTCTTATTCCTTTTAAAGATTGTTCAATATAATTAAAGAAAGATCTTTTGCATCCTTTCCATAATGTCGGTAAAGAAGATTCGGCAGGACTTTGTATAGCGGAAATTTCAATAGTTTCTTCCCTGCAATGCTGAAAGAAATTCATATAATCCTGCCTTCCGCCAAGAACCTGATACCATGAATAACCATTTGTTATTCCCGAAGAGGAAACATCTGTAAAAAAACCTGCAGTACCAAATGCCTGTGCAGTATCTGCAAACTGTTTTGAAACATATTGCCACCAGTTATTGTCTGCAGTCAGAGCTGCTTTACCATCCCACGGGTAATTACATACTTCAGAGCCTTCATGGAAATTTGCTGCCATTACAAAGTGCATAGTATCTGCAAAACCCATAAAGGCTTGGGTTTCCGGTTGCCACACTTTTCCGTCAGGGTGCTGCCCTCCAACCGGATCAGGATAATTCCTGTTAAGGTCAACACCATTTGCATTATCTCTTGTTGCGCCTGAAATACTTGATCCTCCTGAAGCCCCATAAGTTCCATCCGGATTTGCAAGAGGGTTTATCCAAATTTCTGTGTTATCAAGTATAGCAGTAATCCTCGGATTCGTTCCATAGCTGTTAAGCAAAGTATCTATCAGGTGAAGCATGTGAATAAACCCTGAAGTTTCATTTCCATGTATACTTGAAGTATAAAGGAACTGAGGTTCATTTTCATGAGCTGTGATATTATGCGAAATTTTTGCGAACAAAAGTTTTCGCCCGCTTGCAAGAGTTTTGATATTGTATATCTGGCATAGAGAAGGATAATTTGCAGCAAACTGATACATCATAGATTCATAAGCATTGTAAGTAGGATAAGCATTCCATGCAAGTACCTGTTTGATGTCAACCTTATCGAACATTTTAGGATTTTTATTCATTTCGCCAGGATGTTGCAGCAATATAAAATTGTAATTTAATGAAAGAAATTTTGCAAATTCTTTTTTATCAGCATAAGCAAAAACTTCATTCCCTTTTACATTATCAATCGAAATGATTCTTGTAAGTGAATCTATTTCCTGACGCGACGAAACGCTGAACTTAAAAGTGATTTCTTTCCTGTTCTGAAAAAGCGAATCGATATATTTTTTTTTGGAAAGTGTTAGCTGTGAAAAACTGTTTAATGAAAATAAAAAAAATAGTGCTATAATAGAAATTTTTATTTTCATTGCAAGAGGATTTAATTTGCCTATAAAAGTAACATTTTTTTGTCAAAAGTAAATGGTCTGTAACTATTTTCTATTTGCTTATAGTTACATTCTTTGTTACGATGCCGTCTTTTGTTTCTACCTGTAAATAATATATGCCATCAGCAAGACTTACAGTGTTAATAGCTGTATTATCGCTGTTCATCTGCCTGCTTAAAACAAGCTGCCCGTAAACATTAAAAAGTTTTATTCCTACAATCTTAGCTGAAGAATATATATTCAATATGTCTTTTGCTGGGTTAGGATAAACACTTACATACGTTGACGTAACAGATTCTTCAATACCGGTAATAGCAGATATGTTAATGTCGTCAAGATATAGATTCCACATATTTGCTGCGCTGTAACATTTCCACCCGAAATAATAAACACCGTTAGAGGGAACAGTAAAGTTAACTTCTCTGTTTGAATAGACTGTGTTTGTAATATTTGGTAAATCATCAATTAAAGTAGTCATGGCAGTAGAAGCAGGAGCATTACCAATTTGAACCTTGAGGCTTTCGGGAAAGTTTCCAGATTCTGTTCTTACTCTGTAATATAATTTATAGTTCTTTGAAGCGTCAAGCAGAATACATTTGGAAAATAGCCAGTCATTAGCAGCATTAGTTGCATTATAAGAATATATTGCGCAATAGGGTCCTGTATTTCCGCCGGCATAAACAATTGACCATGTATGCTTATCGTTATTTGCGTCTTCAATAAGCCATCCGGCAAAACTTTCAACCGGCTCAAATCCCATTGAATAAGGGGGTAAAGAATTGTCGATCTTTGATACGGTAAATGTTAAAGTATCATCAGCATTATTTTCATCCCCTGTTAAAGAGGTATAAGCTTTTATTGTGTATTCGTCCAGCGCCGACAAGGATGCTTGTGATGTAAAAGTATAATTTACAGAACTATTTGCTGGAATAACATTAGAGATTATTTCATTAACAGGAGTTCCTCCGTTAACAGTATAATGAACCGGCAGGTTGCTGATAGTTGTTGTGCCATTATTCTGAACGATAACGGTAACATCCTCATTTCCTAAACCGCAAGCATCAACAGGTGCAATTTTAGCCGAGATGCCTGCATCCAGAGCATAAGGGGTTCCTATAGAAAAAAGGTCTAATGCTATATATGCTCCAGAAGTAAAAATATCAGATACTTTTTCTCTGAAAGCAATGTAAACATTTTGTCCTATATAAGATGTAAGGCTAATTGAATTTTTTTTCCAGGAACCCATTGGAGTAAGAATTAGCGTATCCACTTGAAGAAGGGTGGTTGTAAAATTGGCAATACTATTAGATGTTGTTGAAAGTAAAATCTGAAGAGTATCCTGATAATTTCCAAACCGCCAAAGGGAAAATTTTAAACTATCGCCCAAAGAAACATTAAACTGTGGACTTATTAACCACTGATCACTTGATGGTACGCCACCTGTATAATAAGTGCAGTAAGCAACAAAGTTACCGCCACCCGGAGGAACATCCTGTGTTCCAGTACCCCATCCATTGAGAGGAGTTGTGCCGTTAGCAGCCTGCGCCCAGCCGGTTCCGCTATCAAGATTTTGTTTTGTCCAACCTTCGGGGGGAAATGAGCCTTCAAAACTTTCCAAATAATAAGCATTTATTTGTTTAGAATTTTGTTTTTGCAAAACAGGGGAATTACTCTGAGTAATTTTATAATTCTCGAAATTATTTTCTATGCTTTTTTTTATAGATGCATTGTTAGTTTGCTTTAAATTATTTTTTTGTGCAAACGCGCTGTATTCAAGCAGGAGAGCAACCCCTAAAAGTAAAGTGATTTTTTTCATAATAGATTGTTTTGTTATTTTTGTTAGTTAAGTTTTTGAATTTATATTGCCTTATTTTTAGAAAAAGGATTGGTATAATATTTATTTCCCAAAATAAAAATTCAACGAAAGTTTCACATAAGTAGGATTAAAATTAAGTTTGTATTCGTACTTTGTTGTTGATGGGACATAGTCGCCTGTGTTAGGATTATAAACTTGGTCGTCAACTTCGACATTATATTTTAAATGAAGTAGCCTGATCCCGAACTCTCCGCCAATGCTAAAATTATCGTCAAAAAAATATTCTGTTCCGAACCCAATTTGACCACCCCATAATTTAGTGTTTTTTATATCATCTTTAATTT
>CAINEZ010000115.1 GCA_903847905.1 uncultured Bacteroidota bacterium | reverse complement strand
TGATAGAACTTGGAATAGTCAGCCTGAATGGAATAATATACATTTTTTATAACAGATTTGCTGTCTTTATCTGTAGGGAATCGTTGTGTAAATCTACCATATACACGCCAGGTATTGCTGGTAACAAGAGGATTGTTCTTGTTATTAAATAATGAATATGAATATATCCATGAGTTGTCGCGGCTGTAATCCATCGATCCGCCAAATGTAAGATTAGTATTGTTTGTAGTTCTCACATCAATCTTACCTGATAAGTTTATTCCTTGGCTGAGGGCGTTTTCTTTCGCCTTCATTTTCTGCAGATCGTCTTTGGTAATAAATTCGGAGTTCAGGTAAGAGCCAAATCCTGTACCGGAAGGGCGAAGTGGTTCTTGTGCAAGTTTTTGGAGAACATCATCTTTCACTTTCCATGTCCCAATATTTGAAGGTGATCCATCTTTCGCAGAAGATAATTCGCCAGAAATGAAATAACCCAGAAGTGATGATTCGGAAGAAGAATCTTTATCCTTAAGCAATGGACCCTGAATATTAAATCCCAAAAGGTTGTAACCATAGGCATCGAGAAACTGTGAAGTCATGACTTCAGCGCCGGCGCCAAATTCACGTGAAGGTCCTTTGGTAGTTATGTTTACAACACCAGCTGTGGCATCGCCATATTGCGCAGGTAGCCCCCCTGTAATAACAGTAACTTCTTCGATTGCAGACTGGGGAAGACTTGAGGAACCACGAACTCTAACTCCATCAATGTACATAACAGTACCTTCGGTACGCGAGCCTCTGATACTACCCATTTCACCGTCTTTTGAAAAAACCCCGCCAACTGTAACAGCTACTGATTCTGCAGAACGACCGGGCATTTTTGCCATTTCTTCCGATGTCATTGTTCCGCCGGTTTGGGTTTGGTCCTTTGAGATCAAGGGTACTTTATAATCTACTTTTTCGAATGTTTTAAGCGTTTGAATAGATTTTTCCATTGCTACATCAAGGAACGTTATTTTATCGCTATTGATAATTACGCCAACAATCATCAAAGGCTTATAACCTACATAAACGGCCTTAACGTCGTATTTCCCGGTAGGTATAGGTTTGATAGTATAATTTCCATCAATATCGGTGTTAACTCCACCATACTGTTTGCCTCCTTCCTCAATTACAATACTTGCAAAAGGAATTGCTTCTTTCGTGTCTTTATCGGTAATTTTACCTTTTAATGTTCCTGATTGAGCAAATACCAGTACATTCGTTGCCAGCACAATCGCAGTGAAAACGAGTAACTTTCGTAGCATATCTGTAATTTTATAGTATAAAAAGTTTATGATTTTAAAGGCGGTAAAGTTAGAAATAAAAAAATACATAAAACAAATATTTTCTTTGTAAGCATATGAACATTTTTATATATGCTTAAATGTTATTAATAAATAATAGGGTTTTCATCAACTAAACCACATCATAATGTTAACTCCTTAACGAGCTCTGGCAAACCTTTTCCTGCTTTTTCTTTAATGACTGTAAGATTTCTTATTCCTGCAACCTCAGAACCATTTGGATCAATAAGATATTTGGGAATATAATTAGGCACATAATTCAGCAAAGCCGCAGCAGGATAAACATTTAGAGAAGTGCCTATAACTATGTAAATATCTGCCTTAGATGATAGTTTTACAGCAGTAACAATGTTGGGAACAGCTTCACCAAACCAAACAATATGCGGTCTAAGTTGCGAACCTTTCTCACAACAATCACCCTTTTTCAATTCCCATCCATTAATTTTATATATCAGATTTTCATCAACTGTACTTCGGGACTTTTTTAATTCGCCGTGAAGATGCAGTACTTTGGTTGATCCTCCACGTTCATGCAGGTCATCCACATTTTGAGTGATGATCTGAACATCATATTTTTTTTCCAGTTTCGCTAAAGCAAAATGCGCAGCATTTGGCGCACATTCATATAATTGTTTACGGCGCTGGTTATAAAATTCAAGTACAAGTTCCTGATTGCGTAGCCATGCATCGTAAGTTGCAACATTTTCAATACGGTGTTCTTCCCACAAACCACCGCTATCGCGGAATGTTTTGATACCGCTTTCGGCGCTGATACCAGCTCCTGTGAGAACAACAATTTTTTTCATTTAACATATTTTTTTTCAAATTTAATTAAATTTTGAATCTTCGCTCTTTTCTTTTTTTATAAAAAATTATTGCATCACTTGAATTTGATTAAAAATTGTACATTTACG
>CAINEZ010000114.1 GCA_903847905.1 uncultured Bacteroidota bacterium | reverse complement strand
ATTTAATAAAATCAAGTTCGATTTATATTAGCAAAAATAAAACTTTTATTTAATTAGCAAAGATTTTGGAGAAAAAAATTATTGGTAATGCAATGATAATTGAAAATTATTTTTATTAAAGTTGTCGGCTTAACGACTAATTGAAGTAAAATTAAACTGTAATAGGTTCAGGTGTTTCTTTCGATATAATCCCTTCAACAAAATACATATCAATTTCACCTTTATTTTTTGCCTGAATTTTTCCCCGATATGTGCAAACAAAATTATCCTTTACAAGTTCGTATGTAGCGCCCGAGATATTTACTTTCCCCACTTCTCCTGACGATTCCATGCGTGATGCAATATTCACAGTGTCGCCCCAGATGTCGTATGAAAATTTACTTATGCCTACAATGCCTGCTACAATAGGACCTGTATGAATACCAATCCGTATTTCAAAAAAAGGCTCGTTCCTTTTTATTCGTTCTTCTTTATATGTTTCCATGAACTGCTGTATCTCAAGTCCGCATTTAACTACATCTATGCCATTCGTGTTGTTTGGAACAGGGATACCTCCGGCGCACATATAAGAATCACCAATGGTTTTAATTTTTTCAACATTATATTTACCCATTAGTTGGTCAAATGCCCTGAAACAAAGGTCAAGTTCAGCTACAAGCTTATCCGCTGAAAGTTTTTCTGCAATCTCGGTAAAACCTTCAAAATCGGTAAACAATACCGATACTATTTCATAAGGTCTTGCATCGCTGCGACCATATTTTTTTAATTCTTCAGCCGTTTCGGAAGGCAAAATATTTAAAAGCAATTCATCTGATTTTGCTTTTTCAGCAGTGATTATTTTGTTATCGCGTTTTTTTAGCAACAAGTTCCAAAGTATTAGAAATGCTAGTAAGGCAACAAGCACAAATCCGCCAATAAAACCAAACTTTACTGTTTTCTGATGTTTTATTTCAATTACATTTTTTGCTAACTGAACTTCTTTAAGCTGTATTTCCTTTTGTTTTTTCAAATACTGGTATTTTGCTTCTATGCCTGCAACTGCATTTGTCTCCTCTTCTTTAAACATGCTGTTTTTGGTAGCAATAAACATTTCAGTAAATTGAATATACTTCTTAAAGTTACCGAGTCTTTTGTATGCTTCCATAAGGATTTCTGCAGCTTTGTTTTCATCAGGTATATCGTTAATTTCCTTTGCTATTTCTATAGTTTTTGTTTCATATTCAATAGCTTTGTTCAAATAATACAATCTCTGGGTTTCGTTTAGAGCAGACGAATTGGCAAGGGTATCGTTTATTTCGCCAATGTTAATATAACAATTTATTATACCATTTTTATTGCTATATTTTTCGTATATTTTCAAGGATTTTAATTGATATTCAATGGCCTTATCTAAGCTTTCCTGTTCTTGATAAATAACGCCAATATTTTCATAACAGTCAGCCATCCCTTTATTATCGCCAGATTCTTCAAGAATTTTCAAAGCATTTGAATAATAATCGAGCGCACTGTCATATTCCTGTTCAGCCTGTTTTCCATTTTTCTTTAATTTAAATTTTTGGGCTTGGTAATCGTGAAATACTCCAATACAGATATAACACTTATACGTTCCTTCTTTATCGCCTATTTCTTTGTATATCTTTAATGCCTTTAAATAATATTCGAGTGCTTTATCGTAACTTTCCTGTTCTTGATAAATATTACCAACATTACCATAATAATTAGCTATTCCTTTTTTACCCACCTTAGCTGTCGCTTTGTCAGGCGAGTTGCTATATTCTTCAAAGATTCTCACAGACATAAAATAACACTCAAGCGCTTTTTCATAACTGCCCTGTAAATTGTGGATAACTCCGATATTTATATAACAATTTGCTAACCCTTTTCTATAGTTTGCTTTTATAGAAAGTTTTAGTCCAAGGTTTCCAAAATACATGGCAGTGTCAGGGTTTGAGTTTTGGAATTCCTTGCATAATTTTACACAAGCATTCACTTTCGTAGTATCTTGTTTTGTTGTTTTTAAAACATTTAGGAGGCTGTCAATTTTCCGCTGGTTTTGAGCATGCAAACTAAATGTTATTGCTATAATGCAAAAAATAAATAATTGTCTTAGATTTCTATTTGCTTTGGGTTTAATTGATT
>CAINEZ010000113.1 GCA_903847905.1 uncultured Bacteroidota bacterium | reverse complement strand
TTCATTGATTTAGATTTTTGGTTTATCAAAGAAACTAATACTTGTCATTGGTGCTACATGCGCCATTGACAAGTAATTCACAGGCAGTTGTTTATTTCATTTTGTACAGTAGTTTAATATTTTTTACAATAAATTTAGCATTATGAAAAAATCAATTAGGCTGATTTTATCAGCTCTTATAATAATTTTATGTAGTTCTGTATTTTCGCAAAGTGCGAAGAAATATTTTAAAAACGGGAGCAAGAAATTTTATTATAGGGATTATAATGGAGCAATAAGTGATTACACAAAAGCTTTAGAAATTAAACCTGATTATTTAGATGCATTTTATTATCGTGGTCTTGCAAATGATAATTTAATGAAATATAATGAAGCCATTGCTGATTACACAAAAGTAATAGAAATTAAACCTGATTATTTAGATGCATTTTATAATCGTGGTAATGTAAAAAGTAAATTAAAAGAATATGAAGAAGCCATTGCAGATTATAGCAAAGCCATAGAACTTAAGCCTAATTATTTTTCATATTATAATCGTGGTATAGCAAAATCTAAATTAAAAGAATATAATGAAGCCATTGCAGATTTTAATAAAGTATTAGAAATATTTCCAATTGATGATAACGCATATAACGAACGCGGTTATGCAAAATATAAATTGAAGGAATATAATGAAGCCTTAGCCGATTATAATAAAGCTTTAGATCTTAATCCTAATAATGCGTATGCATATAACAATCGTGGTTGGGTGAAAGATGAATTAAAGGATTATAGTGGAGCCATTGATGATTATACCTCTGCTATAAAACTCAATCCTAATAATGCATATTCATATAACGATCGTGGTAATACAAAACGCAGATTACAGGAATATAATGAAGCTATAACTGATTATAATAAAGCTATAGAACTTAAACCTGATTTTGTGTATGCATATAATAATCGTGGTATAGCAAAACGTAAATTACTGAAATATAATGAAGCTAATATTGATTATAAAAAGGCAATCGATCTGAAACCAGATTATTCGCATGCATATATAGGGCTTAGTTTGATTTATGCTAGAACAAACAAATTCGATTCTGCAATTTACATTTCACTTAAAGGATTGACTTATGATTCGCTTAATACAACTCTTAATGATAATTCGGGTTGGTTTTATTTAGAAAAGAACGAATATGATAACGCAATTAAACATTATAATAAATGTTTAATTGTTGATGAAAATAATTTTGATGCTATGCTTGGATTGGCTGTGCTATATTATCAAAATAAAGATATCATGAATTCAAAAAAATATCTTGACAAGGCTATAAATGTTGAACCCCGGCTGACCAATGGAATGGAAGGCATAGCAGAACTGGAAAAAGAAGACTATTCATATTCTGAAAAACAAAAAATATTATTTAAAAAAATGTTTGATGAATTGAAATAAAATCAGATATGAGAATTTCTCTAACTATCTAAATTATTTTTTCACCAAATAAATCACAAAGAAACATTAAGAAATCTCACAGTTAAGTATAGTGTCCAAATTTTGAGTTTGAGTTTTTTTAAATCCTATAATTCATAAAAAAAATGAATAAAATAAAAATCACATTCTTCATTTTTCTTTTCCAAAGCTCATTATTTATTGCTATGGCGCAAAAAGTACGTAATCAAAAAGACACTGTGGGCTTTGCATCCAAAGCATACCAAATGGATAGTATTATAAACCGTTTGAATAATCGCTGCGGTAAATATTATGATAGCATTTATAAAAAACAGGGAATTTCAAAAGATGATATTTTGCGTTTTGCTATTTGTTCTCATGATGATTACACGTATGCAGGTTTTTTGTACAATGAAGTTTATAGTCATATCAAAGCAAAAACAATAATCATTCTCGGAGTTGCTCATAAAGCGAAGAAGTTCGGCATTGAGAGAAAAATTGTTTTCGATACTTTCGATAGTTGGCATGCTCCTTACAGCAACATAAAAATTTCATCTTTAAGGCAGAATATCATAGAAAACTTACCGAAGCCGGATTATATTATTCACGATAGCCTGCAAATAGAAGAACACTCAGTTGAAGCATTTGTTCCGTTTTTACAATACTATAATAAAAATGCAGAGATAGTTTCTATTCTCGTTCCTAACATGCCTTTTACCGATATGGAAAAAATTTCCGGCGATCTTGCAAAAGCGTTAAATAAAATCATGAAAGATAAAAAACTTCAATGGGGAAAAGATATTGCATTGATTGTTTCTACAGATGCCGTTCATTACGGTGATGAAGAATGGGGCGGTAAAAATTATGCTCCTTACGGTTGCGACAGCGCAGGTTACAAAAAAGCGATTGAGCATGAACATGAAATTATGAGTAATTGCTTGAGTGATCCTGATACAGCAAGCGCTGAGAAATTTATAGATTATACCGTGCAAAGTAATGATTGGAGCGAATACAAATGGACATGGTGCGGAAGATATTCGGTGCCTTTTGGATTACTGACGGCTTATAATCTTAAGAAATTATCAGGGGAAGCGCCTTTAAAATTAGCTATAACAGATTACTCAACAAGCATTGCACGAAAACCTTTGAAAGTTGAAGACCTAAAAATGGGAGCGACAGCGCCTGCAAACCTGCATCACTGGGTTGGTTATGCTGTGGCCGGATATAAATAAATAATTTTTCACGGAAACTTCTGCCGTCAGCCTGTACAATGTCAGGCTGAGTAATGTCAGGCTGAGTAATGTCAGGCTGAGTTCATCGAAGCCTCATCGAAGCCTTGTCGAAGGCATGCAGGAACGCTGAAACACGAAGAAAAGAAAATCTTTGCGTGAAATATTTTAATTTACTTATGAGAAAAATATTAATCATAATATTTTATTCAGTATTAACTGCTCAATATTGCTATACACAGAATAAATCTATTCCTTTTGATACCATTGGTCGGTATTTTAATGAAATTAAAAAAATATGCGATAAGGATAATGGAAAACTTTGGGGAAAACCGCTATGGTCACCAATAATAGTTATAGATAGGAAAACAAGGATATTTGCAGCAAATGAAAATGATTCAACAGGTTCATTGAAAAAAATAAATGATGTTTATACCGGTAATTTTCCCGAAAATAAAATAATATCAAATTCAACAATTGAGTTCAATGGGAAATTTTGGACAATGCTTGGGTATCCTATTTCTAATAATCCATTAGAACGTAATATGGTATTTATTCATGAAATGTTTCATAGGTTACAAAGTGAGTTAACCCTTGAAACAAAAGAATATAATAATAAACATGCGGATAAAAATATTGCACGAATTCTAATAAAATTAGAATGGAACGCTCTTGAAAAAGCAATTAATTCAAAGGGGGAAAAACAAATTAATGCAATTTCAGATGCATTAATTTTCAGGAACTACAGACGACAAATATTTTCCGGTGCAGATACTATGGAGAATAGATTTGAAATACAGGAGGGATTAGCTGATTATACTGCAATAATATTATGCATGAATAATAAAAAAAGTATAATTAAAGAAATAGCTATTAAGAAAATTTCTCATTGGTATGCGGAAAGTTATGTTCGTTCTTTTGGTTATTATTCAGGTGCGTGTTATGCTGTCTTGCTTGATTTTTCAGGAGAAAAGTGGAAAAAGGGCTTAAAAGAAAATTTTGATTTAGGTAAATTGTTAAAACAACATTATAAAATAGAATTACCAGATAATTTAAAACAGGAATATGATTTGATAAAAAGTAAATATGGTTTTGACAGCATATCAGTTTTTGAAAATGAAAGAGAACAGAGAATGAAGAAGGTGGTTGATGATTATCACGAAGAGTTTATTGTAAAACCTCATTTGAAAATAAAATTATTGAACGGACATTTTGGTTTTAATCCCGGCAATTTACAGCCATTGGATTCTCTTGGAACAGTGTACCCATATATTGTAATTACTGATGTGTGGGGCATTTTAAATGTTAATAGCAATGGCTGCTTATTATCTGATGACTGGAAAACTGCAATAATTTCAGCTGAAGATTTAAAGATAAACGGAAGTGTAGTAACAGGAAAAGACTGGATTCTTAAACTAAATGATAAGTGGAAAATTGAATTTCAAGGTGTAAATTATATTTTGATTGAAAATAAATGAACCTCTTAGAAATAGCATTATCAGATAAAAATAGGACTACTAGGCTTGTTTTTTCACGCAGCTGCCAATTCACGAAGAAAACAAATAATATTTTGCGCTCTCTGCGTTTTATTTCTTTGCGAACTTTGCGTGAACTATAAATTCTTATTTTCTCTTCAATTCAATAATCGTGATCTCAGGCGTCATTCCTATTCTTCCCGGAAACCCGATAAATCCGAAACCTCTGTTTACATAAAGATATTGTTCATCCTTGTTATACAAACCAGCCCAATGAGGGTACATCCATTCAATCGGGCTCCAGAAAATTCCAAAGCAATTAATTCCGAATTGCATGGCATGCGTATGTCCTGAAAGCGTAAGATCGGCAATATTTTTTCCTGCAACTTCCTCATCCCAGTGAGAAGGACTATGTGTAAGTAATATCTTGAAAGGAAAATTTTCAATCCCTTTCATAGCTTTTTGTAACCTTCCGTATTTTTTAAACGGCGCTTTCCCCCAACTATTAACGCCGATAAGCGCAATAGAATCGGAAAATCTACGCAATATAGAATTTTCATCAATGAGTAATGTGAACCCTGCTTCTTCTTCAATCTTTTTAAGTTTATTGAAATCTTCCTTTTTTTCTTTTATAGTTTTCCATCTGCGATAATCACCTACATCATGGTTGCCAAGAATGGAAAATACTCCAAGCGGTGCATGCAGCCTTTTAAGTTCGGGTAGCATAATTTGCGCTTCTTCCGACTGATTGTTGATAAGATCACCGGTAAACATAATAACGTCTGGTTTTTCATTCATCAACTGAACTATTCCTTTTTTTACGTCGAGCGAATCGGAAAAACTGCCAAGATGCATATCCGAAAATTGCGCTATCTTCAAACCATCAAAACCTTTGGGAAGATTCTTAAAAGAAATAACTACATGTTCTGTTTTAAAGTCGGTTCTTCCGATGGTCATTCCCTCCAACACAATGCAAAACATTGCAATTGAAATAATAATTCCTGAAAAAGAAAAAATACGGGTCAAAGCAACCTTGTTAAATAATGACCGTATGCCGGTTTTGAAAAAGAGATTCAGAAAAATAGCTATTAAACGCAGAATAGTTTCAACCAGGAAGAAAATAGCAAATAACAATTTAGGAATATATATCAGCAGGAAAATACCTGTCAGCATAAAGTAATTACGGTAAATAATATAATCCGGTTTGTGGGAATATTTTTCAAGCATAATAAAACCCAATGCAAACATGGCAAAAAGTATAGTAAAAGACCAGAAAGCAATCTTTATGAACTTTCTTTTTTTATGTTTATTTTGAAGAGAAAATGTTCTTCTGATACCGGCGTAAACAGTAAAATCAATAAGTGTAATAAAAACAAATAGAAAAATTATTAATAACGCCATAAATAATTATTTGATGGTAAATTTAGAAATATTAAATAATAAGTATTGACATTATTGCAATAATATTCTAACAAATAATTTTTTTTGAAAACTTTTTATTTGTAATTTTGTTTATCAGTAAAACATATTTTTTATGAATGACAATAAAAAACATTTTCTAAGAAGCCTGATATTACCGGCATTTTTACTCATTGTGATGTGGGTTGTTAAATTAATCGAATACAACTGGAAGCTGAGTTTTACTTTTCTCGGTGTTTACCCATTAAAAGCAGAAGGACTTATAGGAATTATCACTTCTCCGTTTATTCACGAAAATTTCCAGCATCTTATTTCCAATTCCCTTCCTTTTTTTCTACTTTCCCTTACATTGTTTTACTTTTATAAAGGTGTTGCAGGAAAAGTATTTTTTATGATATGGTTCATAGAAGGCGTATGCGTATGGTTATCTGCAAGAGCCGCATATCACATAGGCGCAAGCGGCATAGTTTACGGGCTTGCCTCTTTTCTTTTCTTCAGCGGAGTAATCAGAAGAGATTCCAGGCTTTCAGCTATAACCCTGGTAATTGCATTTCTTTATGGAAGTATGGTTTGGGGAATATTTCCTGATTTTTTCCCGGGAAAAGATATCTCTTACGAATCGCATTTATGGGGACTTATTTCAGGAGTTGTATTTGCAATTTATTATCGCAAACAAGGTCCTCAACGATTAAGATATTCATGGGAATTGGAGCAGGAAGTTCCCGATGAAGAGGGCGAAAACAAAACCCCGAGTGATATATACTGGAATGCCCCTAATAATTTTGATGAATTTATGTTTAAATTATAAAAATTAAAAAATCTTTGTATTTACAATAGACTGTGGAGTTCTAAAAATACGCTACTTTTTCTCCCTGTCCATTTCTCTCTGAATATCTTTCCCTTTTATTGTTTCGCGTTTGTCATATTGTTTCTTTCCTTTTGCAAGGGATATCTCAAGTTTTGCAAGTCCTTTTTCATTTACAAAAAGAAGAAGAGGAACGATAGTAGTTCCCTGCTCTTTAAGCCTGTTATTTAATTTGCGTAATTCTCTTTTAGTAAGTAACAATTTCCTGTCGCGCCGTGGCTCGTGGTTGTTATAAGTTCCATAAGTATATTCTGAAATATGCATATTCCTGATAAATAATTCATTATTTACAAACAGGCAATACGCTTCAGCAATACTTGCTTTACTATCGCGAATAGATTTTATTTCTGTTCCGGACAATTTAATACCGGCAATATATTTCTCGAGTAAAAAATATTCGAAAGCAGCTTTTTTATTTTTTATGTTTACAGGATTAGCCATGATAGTTCATTGCTTACAAAGATACAGATAATTAATTTGGAGAAATTATTTGCCTAAACTCAATATCTTCCCGATTTTTGCAACTTATCTCTTCTGTGTAAACATCAGTCCCTAAGACAGCGAACTGAAAATCCGTGCGTCTTACTGGTAACCCAGCGGTACGACGTATTTATATTTGTGCTTAAGGCATGGTACATCGATAAATCAATGTCGTTCTGGGTACCCGACCAAAAGCAGGTGCTCACGTCAAAATACATCCAACCTGAAAAATACGATGACCCTGCCTCGAGGTAACCCGTAGGCAACGCATTGAAACCGCTGGTATTAGTGCCTGTCCAATAGGTTGGCCATTCAGCTGAAGGTCCTTTCATTTTGGCGCCTGGTCCCGCATCACTATCGGTACCACGCTCCCCTAGTGTTGTTTGAAAAGTTGCAAGAGTAGTGCTTCCTGTGGGGCTTATGGTGTTTTCTATGCAATATTCATATTGGCTCCATTCTTTATCAGAAGGTATATGGAAACCTGCATCACATATCCCCCGAATACTTACGGGAGAGCTTGCAGGAGAACAAGGATTGCATGAATAATCATTTGGATAAAGATTACCGGCATTATACATATAACTTACCTGCATTGCCTCAGCCCAACGATATAAGCCGCCATAAGTAGCGCAGTTAGCCTCCACATCATTCAGGCAATATTTTTCTACCAGACCGTTATTACTTTGGTTACTATATTTGGTTACAAAAGTGCCCTTATTTTCATTAGCGATTGCCCATAATTGTGATCCGCAGGTAGGCCCGCAATATACCACCGTTACAGCCATGATCGAAGCATCACTTGTGCCACAGCTGTTGCCTGCGGTTACGCTAATATTACCGTTTTGTCCTGCTGTACCTGTAGTTACTGTTATAGATGTTGTTCCTGCACCGTCAGTAATTGTCCAACCTGTTGGTACTGACCATGTATAAGTAGTAGCATATGTAACTGCACTTATGCTATATATTTGTCCTGACAATCCCTGGCATTGTCCAGCTGTTCCGCTTATTGCTCCTGGTGTGACAGGTGTTGCACTTACGTTTACTATATTAGCAGTAGTTGTTGCAGTACATGAATTGGCATCGGTTACAGTAACAGTATAAACGCCTTCCGTTAGGCTGTTTATTGTTGAAGTGGTTGCGCTGTTCGACCACAGGTATGTGTATGCAGTTGTACCGCCTGAAGCAGTTACTGTTGCGTTTCCGTCACTTCCGCCTTCGCAACTTACGTTTTTCTGGGCTGTTATTGATGCCGACAATGCTGCCGGTTGTGTGATGATTGCGGAAGTTGTCGCAGTACATGAATGGGCATCGGTTACAGTAACAGTATAAGTGCTTGCCGCAAGGCTGTTTATTGTTGAAGTGGTTGCGCTGTTCGACCACAGGTATGTGTATGCAGTTGTGCCGCCTGAAGCAGTTACTGTTGCGCTTCCCGTACTATTGCCGTAACAGAGCAGGTTTGTTTGGGCGGTTATTGAAGCTGATAATGCTGACGCAGGTTGCGTGATTGTTGCAGATGCTGTTGCTGTACATGAGTAGGCATCAGTTACAGTAACAGTATAAGTGCTTGACGCCAGATTGTTTATTGTTGCAGTGGTTGCGCTGTTTGACCACAGGTATGTGTATGCAGTTGTTCCGCCTGAAGCAGTTACCGTCACGCTTCCGGTATTATTGCCGTAGCATAGAACGTTTGTCTGGGCTGTTATTGAAGCCGATAATGCTGCCGCAGGTTGTGTTATGGTTGCAGATGCTGTCACTACACATGAATGAGCGTCGGTTACAGTAACAGTATAAGTACTTGGCACCAGGCTGTTTATTGTTGCAGTGGTTGCGCTGTTCGACCACAGGTAAGCGTATGCAGTTGTGCCACCCGAAGCAACTACAGTAGCTGAACCATTTGAGCCGCCATTACAACTTACATTAACCTGGTTAATTAAAGCTGTTAATAAAGAAGGCTCAGTGATTGTAAATGATTTAATTAATGAACAAGAATTTGCATCAGTAATTGTACAGACGTAGGTTCCTGCAATTAAACTTGTTATAGTTGAACTTGTGCCGCCACTGGTCCATAAATACGTATATGGAGCAGTCCCACCTGAAACAACAACATTAGCAGAACCATTTGAACCACCATTACAATTTATATTAACCTGATTAGTTGTAGCTGCTAAAGAAGAAGTCTCTGTTATCGTAAATGATTTAATTATTGAACAAGAATTTGCATCAGTAATTGTGCAAACATACGTTCCTAATGATAAACTACTCTTTGTCGGAGCTGTGCCACCCCCAGTCCATAAATATGTGTATGGAATTGTTCCACCTGAAGCAACAACAGTAGCAGAACCATTTGAACTACCACAAGTAGCATTAACTTGGCTAGTTGTAGCTGTTATAGCAGTTGCAGGTTGTGTTATAGTTGCAGATGCTGTTGCTGTACATGAGTGGGCATCAGTTACAGTAACAGTATAAGTGCTTGACGCCAGATTGTTTATTGTTGCAGTGGTTGCGCTGTTCGACCATAGGTATGTGTATGCTGTTGTACCGCCCGAAGCGGTTACCGTTGCGCTTCCGGTATTATTGCCGTAACAGAGAACGTTTGTCTGGGCTGTTATTGAAGCTGATAATGCTGCAGCAGGTTGTGTTATAGTTGAAGAAACTGTAGCTGTACATGAATGGGCATCAGTTACAGTAACAGTATAAGTGCTTGCCGTCAGGCTGTTTATTGTTGCAGTGGTTGCGCTGTTCGACCACAGGTATGTGTATGCTGTTGTACCGCCCGAAGCAGTTACCGTTGCGCTTCCATTACTTCCGCCGAAACAGCT
>CAINEZ010000112.1 GCA_903847905.1 uncultured Bacteroidota bacterium | reverse complement strand
TTAGGAATATCTCTGCTTGACAAAACTCCTGTAAAAGAGCTGTTTATAAAAATAGATTACAAAGATGTCAAAGAACTATATAATAACCAGCTGTCAATCAACTTGTTTTAAGTGGACAGCAATGATTCAATAATATTAATGAAACAAATATACATGCTTTACATTAACTTAATATTATGATATTATTAAATTAAATAGCAAGTCCAAAGAACAAGGCATATTGATTTATTGGTTATACCAATTGTATATATAAAATAGTCAAAAGGCATTTTATATATTATCCCGAAAATTCGGGATCAATGCCGATGCTATCCCGACCTACGGTACGGGACAGGCTATGAAAATAGTTCAATAAGACGTAGTCGCAATTGGACTATATTGAATGTGCTATCGGTATTACTTGAGCGATCCTGTATTTTTAATCTTTTCAATATCTTTTTTCATTTCAGAAACAAGATAAGAAAGTTTATGTAATGAAACCTCATCTGGCTCGGGGAGGTTAAAACTCATATATCCCAAGGCTTTCCATGCTTCACTGATATTATCAATATTTACGGTATAAGGTTCATATTCGGTATTGTCAGACTTGAGAATCAATTCGCCGTTCTCTTCTATCCTGTTGTAAACACGCTTATACACCATGCCTTCATCTTTTGTTAAAAGGACATACGTTTTCCCGTTCTTAATTTCATGCCAGTCATGTACATATTCACAAATAATATATGAGCCTTCTGCAACAGGTTCCATGCTGTTGCCCGTTATCTGGAAAACCCTGTAAGTCCTGTTTTGTGAAAGTTCCCGCAAAGGCAAAGAAAACTTTGGAAGTTTCTCAATATATTCAGGATCTGAAAAGCCATTAAGATAGCCTGCTGCGGCTTTCACAGGGACAACAGTAATAAGTTCATTATTTTCATTGTCAACAATTGTTGAAAGAACACGAAGCGAAGTTCCTTTAATATCAATACCCGCGGAATTTTTATTTTTTGATTCCGTCTTTTTTCTGAGGTCTTTATTTACCAGATCATCCACTCCAATTTTAAAGAAATGTGATAATATCTGTATAGATGAAAGTTTTGGTTTGGCGCGGTCTTCTTCATAAGAACCGATCATGGAACGATTCACGCCAATCTTTTTTGAAAGCTCTTCCTGTGTAAGGTTTTTCTGTTTTCGCAGGAATTTAATATTTGAACCAATAAAACTCATAAATATAATTTTTAACAAAGATATAAAAAATAAATTGCTAAAATTATACGCATTTCTGTTTTTATTAGTATTTTTGTTTCTATAATAATTCGATAATTTTTATTATAAGATAGGCTTGATGAGGCTAAAGCCCATTATTCATGAGAGTTTAATTGCCACGACCTTAAGGTCGTGGTAATAGATAAATTTCCCTAATGGTAAGGACTTTAGTCCCATATTTTAAAAATTTACAGAAGTATAGTTTTAAATAACTAATGAATTTATGTTTTCAAACGAAGTAAGCGACAAGTTAAAGATACTTGCAGGCGCAGCAAAGTACGATGTTTCCTGCTCATCAAGCGGGAGCAACCGACAGAATAATGGAAGTGGATTTGGTAATTCAATCGCAGCCGGAATTTGCCATAGTTTTACTGAAGATGGCAGATGTATTTCATTGCTTAAAATTTTATTCTCAAATTATTGTATTTACGACTGCGCCTATTGTATAAACAGAAAAAGTAACGATATAAAAAGAGCCACTTTCAAAGTTGATGAGATAGTCAGCATCACGGTGAATTTTTACAGGAGAAACTATATCGAAGGATTATTTCTTAGTTCGGGAGTTATTAAGAATCCCGATTATACAATGGAACTCCTCACGAGAGTGGCAAAAGAATTGAGAATTAAAGAAAAATTTTTCGGGTATATTCATCTTAAAGCAATTCCTGGTGCAAGCAACGACATATTAAAAGAAGCAGGATTGTATGCCGACAGGCTTAGCGTGAACATTGAGATTCCTACAGAACCGAATTTAAAGCTGCTCGCCCCTGATAAGAACTTTCATGATGTTTACAGCCCGATGGGATTCCTGAAAGAAGGAATAATTGCCAATAAAGAAGAACGGAAACTGTTCAGGAATGCTCAGTCATTTGTTCCTGCAGGTCAGAGCACGCAATTAATAATAGGAGCGACACCCGAAAATGATATGCAAATAGTTAATCTTGCTTCAGCTCTTTATAAAGACCAAAAGCTGAAACGTGTTTATTATTCGGCTTTCTCGCCTGTTAACGATTACGATAAAAGATTACCTTCATTAACGCAATCGCCGCTTGTTAGGGAAAACAGGCTTTACCAGGCTGACTGGTTAATGAGGTTTTATAAATTTACCGCTGATGAAATAGTGAACAAAAATCATCCCGACCTTGAACTTGAGATCGACCCAAAACTTAGTTATGCTTTGCGAAACATCTGCCAATACCCTGTTGATGTTAATAAAGCGGATTATGAAATGATCCTTAGAGTACCCGGAATAGGAGTGAGGTCTGCAAAGCTTATTGTTTCGGCACGCAGGTATGGTAAACTTAATTTTAATAATCTGAAAAAAATAGGTGTTGTGCTGAAACGTGCTAAATACTTTATCACCTGCGCCGAAATGAATGAAGGTGTGATTAACATAAACCCTGTCATTATCAAAAACAAATTACTGGAAGCGCCAAAACCTGTGAAGAAAGTAGGAGTGTTAACACAATTGGAATTATTCAGTAAAGCATGAATATATTTATTTACGATAAAACTTTTGAAGGACTGCTGACACTTGTATTTGATTCGTACGACCTGAAAATAATTCCTGACAAAATAGTAAGAAACGAAAATTTTCAGGCTTCACTTTTCGGAGAAAAATATGAAGTTATCAGCGACATCAATAAAGCAGATAGAGTCTGGAAAGGCTTATCAGTTAAGCTTTCGGAAGAAGGTTGCCAAAAGCTTTACCGGGCGCATCTCTCCGAATCCGAAGAAGCCGACATGCTTATTTTTAAACAAATAAGAAACATTTTTTCCAAAAGACATAATATAGAAAGAGATTATCGTGATGAACTGGTGCTTGGAATAAAGAACCTTAGCAGGAAAGTTTCGCGCGAAGCATGCAGGATGTTGGAGTTTGTGAGGTTTCAGAAAACCGCCGATAATATTTATTTTTCTCCCATATCTCCTGGTTATAACGTATTGCCTCTTATTGGCAAGCATTTCCGTAACAGGCTTAATGATCAGCAATGGGTAATTTATGACATCAAAAGAAAATACGGCTTGTTTTACGACCTTAAGGAAGTTTCGGAAATAACCATTGACAACAAATATTTCAGCGCCCTGAGCGGAAAAATAGAAGAAACTGTTTTAAGCGATGATGAAAAACAATTTCAAAACTTGTGGAAAGAATATTTTAATTCTATCAACATAAAAGAAAGAAAAAATTTGCGGCAGCAATTGCATTTTATGCCAAAAAAATACAGAAAGTTTTTAACTGAGGTGGATAAGTTTTGAAAAAATAATTTCAATGCCTCGCTATACTTCGGCTGTTCGAGTTCGCGGGGAAAAAGGTATAGAGGTATATGGTATAAAGGGATAAGGAAGGGTGTTATACCATTTACCTTAAATCCATTTATAATAGTTTACTCGTGCAAAGTATAATTTTGAATTGATTTGTAAAAATATTTTTTAATGAAGTTTTACTAATTTAGCAATTAAATATATTATCTGCTTTATGGCTTTATTTCAACATTCCGTTTTAAACAAATATTTGCAGGAACTCGACAAACAGCAAGTAGATACAGCATATAATAAAT
>CAINEZ010000111.1 GCA_903847905.1 uncultured Bacteroidota bacterium | reverse complement strand
GTACATGAGAAAAAAGATTACAAACAATAGATACTTAATGACGCTTGATGAAAGGAAAAAAGAATTTTTGAAAATGTTTTCTCATTTTCAAAAACCAAATGAAGAATTAAAAATAGTATGTGAAATTAATTATTAGACCTTATATAATATGCATGAAGATTTTATGTTTGCGTAATATACGTTGAGAAATAAAAAGAATGAGAAATATATTTTTTATAATACAAAAAGAATTTATCCAGATCAAGCGTAACAAAGCGATGCTACCCATCATGATCGTTATGCCCATTCTTCAACTTATTATTCTTGTAAATGCAGCTACTTTTGAAATGAAGAATATCCGCATGTTTGTTATTGATAAAGACATGAGCACTGTATCACGTGATATTGTTAGTAAATTCAGCGGGTCCCCATTTTATAAAATTACAGCAAGCTCGTTTAATATTAGTGATGGTGAAGAGTCTCTTAAAAAAGGGAAAACCGATATGGTTTTAGTAATTCCCGAACACTTTGAACGGAACTTGCGAAATGAAAACAAAGCAAATCTGCAATTACTTGTTAATGCTATTAACGCAGCAACAGCTGGACTTATTAATGCGTATTCCGTCTCCATTCTTCTGGATTATAATGCCGGATTGGTTGCAAAATGGACAAATTTATCAGGTAAAAATCAATTAATTAATACACGATATTCATTCTGGTATAATCCTGAATTGAATTATAAAAATTATATGGTTCCCGGAATACTTGTTATGCTTGTAACTATAATAGGATTGTTTCTTGCAGGACTTAATATCGTTAGAGAAAAAGAAATAGGAACCATTGAACAAATCAACATTACACCTATAAAAAAATATCAGTTCATTATCGGAAAGTTGTTCCCTTTCTGGCTTATAGCGCTTTTTGAACTTGCATTCGGATTGTTTCTCGGGAAACTTATCTTTGGTATTCCTATGGTTGGCAATTTGTTTCTACTTTTTTCCTTCGCCGCAATTTACCTTATTGTTGTTTTAAGTTTAGGACTTTTTGTCTCAACAGTAAATAATACACAACAACAGGCAATGTTCATCACATGGTTTTTCATGGTAATTTTTATTCTAATGAGCGGTTTGTTCACTCCTGTTGAAAGTATGCCTGAATGGGCACAGAGAATTAATATCATAAATCCGGTTGCTTATTTTATTGAAGTTATGCGCATGGTGCTGCTCAAGGGTTCAGGATTAGCTGATATAAAAAGACAATTTATAAGTATTTCCGTTTATGCAGTACTAATCCTTTCATTTGCAGTGTGGCGATACAGGAAGGTTACATAATCGCTACGCAAAAATATATACATGTTGGGAACATTGGCAATGTAAGGCAGGTAACGAACTATTGAGGCGATTCGAAATTACCGATATATTCCATATAATTTATTCAGCTATTATTTGCAAATATGATAACCGCAATTAAACAGTCATAATATCTATTTCTTTAGCGGCAATGATCTTGTCAATTTTCTGAATATATTCGTTAGTGAGGTTCTGGATGTCGGTTTCTAATTTCTTAATTTCATCTTCGGGAATCCCTTGTTTTTCGAGCTTTTTGGCTGTATCATTGGCTTCCTTACGCAAACCCCTTATAACAACTCTTGCATTTTCGGCTTCGGTCTTAGCTCGTTTTACATATTCCTTTCTTCTTTCTTCCGTTAAAGGAGGAACGGGTATCCTTATAACCATACCGTCATTCATAGGATTAAAGCCAAGGTTGGCTGCCATTATCGCTTTTTCAATTAACTGTAAAGCGTTTTTATCCCACGGCTGAATAAAAATAGTTTTAGGATCGGGGGCGCTAATATTTGCCATCTGGTTCAAAGGTGTTATTGTACCATAGTAATCAACCCTTATGCCTTCAACCATTTTGGGGCTGGCTTTCCCTGCCCTTACCTTCTGCATTTCACGTTCAAGATGCGCAACAGCATTATGCATGCTTTCTTTTGCAACATCAAGACAAAACTGAACATCTTCTAACATAAATTTTATTTTTTTATACTTAATTTTCTAACTTCTGAAAGCAACAAACTACAAACAACGAACAACAAACTTTTTCATCTTCCTTTTTTCAATAGTTTTTCATATTCTTTCTGTGTTATTTTATTTTTCCATCTGTAAACTATAAAATAGTGCAGCAATACTCCAAGCCCCCACCCGAACATTGGGTACAAAGGCCATTTATGAATGTATTCTCCGTCGTTAAGGTATCCTATAAATGCCCAAAGTATCCATAAAAAAGCAATAATGATAAAATAAATTATCAAATGTATTTTAAAACCGGCTCTTTCGTGGGCTTTTTTCCAAAGCTCCAAATCTCTGTTCAGATTAGGTTCCATAAAATTTATTTTGTTTAATAATTTTAATTTGTTACCAAAGTCCCAATTTTATCACCATTCACGATCTTAAGAAGATTTCCTTTTTCGTTTATATTGAAAACAATTATAGGCAGTTTATTTTCCCTGCACAAAGTAAAGGCTGTAAGATCCATAATGTTCAACTGCTTCTCGTAAGCTTCGCTGAAAGTAAGTTCATCGAATTTCTTAGCGTTTTTATCTTTTTCCGGATCGGCTGTATATATGCCATCCACGCGAGTTCCTTTTAAAATAATATCAGCTTCAATTTCTATTGCTCTCAATGCTGCTGCAGAATCTGTTGTAAAAAAAGGATTTCCGGTACCTCCGGCAATTATCACAACTCTTGATTTATTCAGGTTTTCTAAAGCCCTGCGTTTGCTCATTTTTTTACATAAAGGATCAATAGCGATAGCAGAAAGAACAACAGCAGGAATATTCAAATTTTCCAATGCCGACTGCAGAGCCAGGCTATTGATTATTGTGGCGAGCATTCCCATATAATCACCCTGCACCCTGTCGAAACCCTTGCCAACACCTTTCAGTCCACGAAAAATATTACCGCCACCTATAACAATTGCAATCTGAATTCCGGCTTTCGCAACTTCTTGTATATCGAGAGCATATTCTTCTATTTTTTTTTCATCAATGCCATACTGGCTTTTACCCATCAGCGACTCACCGCTAAGTTTAAGCAATATCCGTTTATATTTCATGTTAAACTATTTGACTATAAAATTATAAAAATATTCATAAGAAAAATTAATAAATAAAAAAGAGAGGAACAACGCCCTCTCTTTTTTAAATGTAATTTATTTATTACGCTCCTAATATTAATCGTTTAAAAGCGGTAACTTTTAGTTCTTTATCAGTTTCAAGAAGGTATTGTCCAACTGTTTTTTTTGTATCTCTAACAAATTCCTGGTTGAGCAAAGTTCTTTCTTTGAAGAATTTATTTAATTTTCCGAAAGCGATTTTTTCAAGCATATCTTCAGGTTTTCCTTCTTGCCGTGCCTGTTCTTTACCTATTTCTATTTCATTGTCAATAGTAGCTTTGTCAATATTGTCTTTGTCAATTGCTATAGGATTCATAGCTGCTATTTGCATGGCAATCTCTTTGCCCACCTGGTCAAGGTTTGCAACATTGTCTTTGTTGAATCCAACAATAGTTCCGAGCCTGTTGCCCGGATGGTTGTACGCAAATGTTTTTGCAGCTTCGATAAGTTCATATATAGCCACTTCCATTTTTTCACCGGTTTTACCAATCAGATCGGTAAGATTATCATCAATAGTCCTTCCATTCAGGTTAGCGGCTTTTAGTTCTTCAATGCTTTTGGGTGTTTGTAGTATTGCATAATCAGCTACTTCATTGGCGAACTTTACAAAATCGGTGCTTTTGGCAACGAAATCTGTTTCACTGCTTATTAATATGGCAATAGCTTTTTTGCCATCAGCAGAAGTTTTGGCAAGAACAATACCTTCATTTGCAACCCTGTCGCTGCGGTTGCTTGCAACTTTTTGTCCTTTTTTCCTTAAATAATCTCTTGCTTTTTCAAAGTCTCCATCAGTTTCAACAAGCGCATTTTTGCAATCCATCATACCTGATCCGGTCATTTGCCTAAGCTTGTTTACGTCAGCTGCTGTAATATTAGCCATTTTTTAGTCGTATTTAAATTATTTAATTGATTTTTTTGCCCCGGAAGATTTTTTAATAAGAGTTTTAGGAGCTTTGGATGTTGATTTTTTTGCTTTTTCCTTTTCTTCTTCTTCAATATCTTCCTTCAATTTCAAAGTTGTCTTAACTGCAACTTTTTTAGATTTCTTTAGGTTTTCTTCATCATCGTCCTCTTCAATTTCAGATAGAGAAACTAATTTAAGTCTTTCGGTTTCGAGAGCTTCTTCTTTTTCTTCTTCTGCCTGTTTGTCTTTATCATATTTCCTTTCAGCCAGACCTTCTTCTATTGAATCAACCATTACTTTAACGATCAGTGCGATTGATTTTGCAGCATCGTCATTTGCAGGTATCGGAAAATCCACTTCGTTAGGGTTAGAATTGGTATCAACAATTGCAAATGTGGGGATGCTAAGTTTCTTGGCTTCGGCAACAGCAATATGCTCCTTGTTAATATCAACAATGAATAATGCTGAAGGCAGTCTTGAGAGATCGGAAATACTTCCGAGGTTTTTCTCAAGTTTTGCTCTTTCACGGCTTACCTGCAATCTTTCTTTCTTCGACATATTGCTGGAAGTTCCGTCGGTAAACATTTTATCAATGCTGGCCATTTTGCGAACAGCTTTCCGGATAGTGGCGAAATTTGTAAGCATACCGCCAGGCCATCTTTCTGTAACATAAGGCATATTAACCTTTTTCACGTAATCAGCTACGATATCTTTCGCCTGTTTTTTAGTAGCAACAAAAAGAATTTTCTTTCCCGATTTTGCTATTTGCTTAATAGCGACAGCAACCTCATCAATCTTTGCTGCAGTTTTATTAAGATCTATAATATGTATCCCGTTCTTTTCCATGAAAATATAAGGAGCCATATTGGGATTCCATTTTCTTTTGAGGTGGCCAAAGTGAACACCAGCATCTAACAGTTCATTATAACTAACTTTTGTCATGTTTTGTATATTTCCTCAATATTAACGTTTGCTAAACTGGAATTTTTTACGGGCTTTTTTCTGTCCGGGCTTTTTACGTTCAACCATTCGGGGGTCACGCTTCATTAAACCTTTTGCTTTCAATGGCGGCCTGTGTTCGGGGTTTATTTTGCATAAAGCTCTTGCAATTGCAAGTTTCAGAGCTTCTGCCTGACCGCTTACACCACCACCATCAATATTAGCAGTAATATCATACTTGCCTGCGGATTCAACTATTTCAAGAGGCTGATTTACTACATATTGCAATGTTGGTACCGAAAAGTACGTTTTGTAATCTTTTTTGTTTACAGTAATCTTACCACTACCTTCTTTGATAAAAACGCGGGCAACAGCATTTTTCCTTCTTCCTAAAGCATTAATAACTTCCATAAAATTATCTGATTGAGTTTAATTTAATTTCTTTTGGTTGTTGAGCTGTATGCGGATGTTCATTCCCTGAATACACATAAAGGTTATTGAATAGCTGAGCGCCAAGACGATTTTTAGGAAGCATCCCTTTTATCGCTTTCCTAACAACTTCGGTTGGTTTTTTTTCAAGTAGTTCTTTAGGTGTTGAAAAACGCTGACCGCCAGGGTAACCGGTATGACGAATATATTCTTTATCAGTCATTTTATTTCCTGTAAGGCGAATCTTTTCTGCATTAATAATAATTACATTATCGCCGCAATCAACATGGGGGGTAAAATTAGTTTTGTTTTTCCCTCTTATCATTTTGGCAACTTCAGAAGCAAGCCTTCCCAGTATTTCATTTTCAGCGTCCACCAGAAGCCATTCTTTATTAACGGTCTTCGAATTGGCAGAAATTGTTTTATAAGTTAAAGTATCCATCGGTATTGTTTAATATTATATGTATCAGATTCCCTATCATAAAATGGGAGTGCAAAGGTATAATAAATTTTATATTGAACAAATTTATTAACAACAATTTGTTCAAAATGCCTTTAATATCCTTAAAATGATGTACACTTTTACTTTAAAGCATTGCAAAACTATATCTATTTCGCCAAAAAGGAAATTCATTTTGAAAAATGTTTCTTTTGGCACATATATAAGGAAATTACCTCATTACTTCAATAGTAATTTTCAATTTTTATTTCTGCAATCCCTTTTTTACTCCTCTTTATCTGCTATAACACAAAATTTACATTGTAGTAGCCCGGGTTCCGAATTTAGTCCTGCACATGCGGGATTTATTATTTTTGCGAAACAATATATAATAAAATAAACAATTATGAATAAACAAGTCCTTAAAACAATAATTTGGATTACAATATTCAGTATTGCCATGGCATTCATGGAAGCAGCCGTAGTGATTTATTTGCGGGCGTTATATTACCCCGGTGGCTTTGAGTTTCCTTTAAAAATTATTGATCATAATATTGCTTTTGTTGAGTTTTTCAGAGAGATCGCTACTATTGTGATGCTTGCCGGAATTGGCATTATGGC
>CAINEZ010000110.1 GCA_903847905.1 uncultured Bacteroidota bacterium | reverse complement strand
AATGATTGATCAGGAAACTTTAGATACGGTAAAGCAAATATTCATTTCTTACCTGAGCACGAACGGTCACAGGAAAACTCCCGAAAGATTCACCATTTTAAAAGAAATTTACCTTCAGGAAGGTCATTTTGATATAGAGTCGCTTTATATCCGCATGAAGAATAATAAATACAGGGTCAGCAGGGCGACACTTTATAACACAATAGACCTTTTACTTATTTGCGGACTTGTTGTTAAACACCAATTCGGCAAGAATGTAGCTCAGTTCGAAAGAGCTTTTAAATTCAGGCAGCATGATCATGTAATTTGTATCGAATGCGGAAAAATGATGGAGTTTTGCGATCCAAGAGTTCAGGAAATAAAAAATTCTGTAAATAAACAATTGGATTTTGAAATAAGCCATCATTCGCTTACTTTTTACGGAAAATGTAAAAAGCATCTGGGATCTATAAAATAAAACAGAAAGAAATAATGAACGTTGATGTACTACTAGGCCTTCAATGGGGCGATGAAGGCAAAGGAAAAATTGTGGATGTACTCACGCCGCAATATAATATTATTGCCCGATTTCAGGGCGGACCAAATGCGGGTCATACTTTGGAATTCGATGGAATTAAACATGTATTGCACACCATTCCTTCGGGGATTTTTCATCCTGAAAAAATCAACGTTATTGGGAATGGGGTAGTTATTGACCCTGTGGTTTTTTATGAAGAAATATTAAAACTTGCAGAACGAAATGTAGATGTAAAGAAAAACCTGTTGATCTCACGTAAAGCGCATTTAATACTTCCCACTCACCGTTTACTTGATGCCGCCGACGAAGCTGCAAAAGGAAAATCAAAGATAGGCTCAACATTAAAAGGAATAGGTCCTGTATATACTGATAAAGTTGCAAGGAACGGTATTCGTGTTGGCGATGTTGAAAAAAAAGACTTCAGAATAATTTATAATTCTCTTAAACAAAAACATCTGGAGTTGATTAAAAATCTCTGTTTCGATTTCTCTGATTATAAAATGGATGGAGATCTATTTGATGTTTATGAAGCTAAATGGTTTGATGCAATTGAAATAATTAAGACAATACCACATATTGACAGCGAAATATTTCTGCATAATAGCCTGAAAGAAAATAAATCTATTTTGGCTGAAGGCGCACAGGGTTCTCTATTGGATATTGATTTTGGGACCTATCCTTTCGTAACTTCGTCAAATACTGTTTGTGCAGGAGTTTGTACAGGACTGGGTGTATCGCCTAAAGATATCGGAGAAGTTTATGGAATATTCAAAGCCTACTGCACAAGGGTTGGCAGCGGTTCTTTCCCTACTGAACTTTTTGATAAAGACGGTGATATCCTGAGAAAGACCGGGAATGAATACGGCTCCACCACAGGTCGTCCCAGACGATGCGGATGGCTTGATATTCCCGCTCTTAAATATTCTATCATGCTTAACGGTGTGAGCCAGCTTATAATGATGAAAGCCGATGTGCTTTCAGGGTTCTCTAAGATCAATATCTGTACTAAATATAAATATAAAGGAGATTTGATTGATTATATCCCGTTCGAAATAAATCCCGAAGAACTTACTCCTGTGTTCCATGAAATGGAAGGATGGAATATTTCTTTAAATAAGATTACATCATACAAGCTCTTGCCTGATGAACTAAAGAAATATATTAATTACATTGAAGATTCAGTGAAAACACCTATTACATACATTTCTGTAGGACCTGATAGAATTCAAACTATCAAACGTTGATTATAGGTGAAACATTTTTTTCTTAAAAAATTAATACAGGCTATTACTTTTAAAATGAAATTTTCATGGGTAAATATTATTTTGACGTGCTGGAAATATTTTATCATTATATAGATTTCATATAAACCAATTAAGTCAGGTAGCCGTTCCGTTCGGTATATGCGTAACTAAACGTGTCGAAGCCCCCAACGAAAAATAATATACTCTTCTGCGTAACTTACGTTTCTCGATTTCCTGTTTTATATTTTAAACATTCAAAGGCAACCTTTTTAAAAATAAATTGTCTTGCATATAGAATATTTCCCCAATCAGTTATTAATCTATATTTCTAATTTTTCATGCTATGAAAAAACTTTACATCCTTACTTTTATCATTGTGTTTGTGTTTCTTCTGAATATTACTTCTATGGCACAAACACTAACGGCTAATGCCGGTACTGCTATGGCAGTTTGTTATGGCAACTCTGTTCAATTAGGCGGGTCGCCCACTGCCAGCGGTGGAACAGCGCCATATACTTATTTATGGAGCCCATCTACGGGTTTAAATTATGATACTATTGCAAACCCCATGGCATTACCAACTACTACCACAACCTATACAGTGGTAGTAACTGATAATGCTTCTAATTCTGCATCCGCAACTGTAACAATTACTGTAAATCCTTTGCCTGTTGTTAATCCAATTGATGACCAAACAATTTGTGCAGGTAGTTGTGCAACACTTGATGCTTCGGGTGGTATTCTATATTCATGGTTTCCATCTATCGGAATAAGCAGTACGAACATCGCAAACCCAGTTGCTTGCCCAACTTCTACTATTACATATACTGTTACAATAACAGATGCCAATGGTTGTTATGCAACTGATAATATTACAATTTTTGTTGATCAGGGTCCTTCTGTTACTACAACAAGTACGCCTGCATCAGGAGGCTTGTGCAATGGAAGTGCCACATGGACTGTTGTCGGAGGTACCCCTCCATACTCTTATGTATGGTCAGGTGGAGAAGATCCAATAAATGGTTTATGTCCCGGAACGTATTCAGTAACAGTAACAGATGCAAACGGATGTACTTCTATCGATACAGTAGTGATTGAAAATATTAATGGTTTGTCCGAAGTTTTAATAAACAAGGACAACATTAAAATATTCCCTAATCCTTTCAGCAATGCTTTTACAATAGAAATTATTAATAAAGAAGAATATCCCTGCGAAATGACTATTTACAACGATCTTTCAGACGTAGTTAAAACAATTTTGTTAACCGATTCACAAAATACAATAACAACAAGCAATTGGAGCGAGGGATTTTATTTTTATGTTGTAAAAAATAAAAACGGTAATATTATCGGAAAAGGAAAGATGATGCTACAGTGAATATAAAGTGATTATAAATTTTTAAAGAGATTCCTCATTCTGTTTCACTCCATTCTGAATGACAGTTTATT
>CAINEZ010000109.1 GCA_903847905.1 uncultured Bacteroidota bacterium | reverse complement strand
TGACACGAAATGAACTTGTCTGCCGATAGGTAGATGACATCTTTTTATTTTAGATTTTTAGATTTGTGATTTTAGATTCCTGCCTGCCGGTAGGCAAGGTTTGAATTAAGAATGATTGAATGAATATTAATGAATATCAATGAATATCAATGAATATGAAAAGAATATTTATCATTCTGATAGCAAATATTCTAACAATAAGTCTAAGCTTTTCGCAGGCAGGCGTATCTATAAACACTAACGAAGCCGTTGCCGCTGATTGCGCTATATTAGATATTAGCAGCACTACGCAAGGCATTTTGATTCCCCGGGTAACACTTACAAGCATAGGCAACTTTAGTCCCATTTCAGGCACAGGAGTAACCAGCCTGCTTGTATATAACACAGGCGCAACAGTTAATCCTGCTGGATTTTACTATTGGGATGGCGGTAAATGGGTGCTAATTGGGGCAAATGGACCAACAGGAGCAACTGGCGCAACCGGAGCAACAGGTGCATCCGGAAGTAATGGAACGAATGGAAGCGCAGGCGCAACAGGCGCAACCGGACCTTTGTTAGTTGGTGCAACCGGACAAACCTTACGACATGATGGCTCGAACTGGGTTGCAAACAGTGTTTTATTTAATAATGGAACTAACGTCGGCATTGGAACAACTAGCCCTGTTGCCACATTAGATGTGGGAGGTACAGGCGCCATCAAAATACCAGTTGGTACTACTGCAGAGCGTCCTGCTAGTCCAGTAAACGGTATGTTACGGTTAAATACTACGACTGGAAGAATAGAGTGCTATAACGATGGGTGGGGTGTATCTGCAACAGGTGGCAATATAGTTAACATTATTAGTGGATATCGCATTCACATTTTTACCAGCAGTGGCAGTTTTATAGTTACCAGCGGCGGCAATGTTGAAATCCTTGTTGTTGCTGGTGGAGGTAGTGGCGGTTCTGGAAATTACTCCGGTGGAGGAGGTGGAGGAGGATTACTTTATAGCTCTTCTCTTGCTGTTACGCCACAAACTTATAGCGTGACAGTCGGGAATGGAGGAACAAATTCTAACGGACAAAACTCGGCATTTGGGACACTGTTAACTGCAGTCGGTGGTGGTAAAGGTGGGGCGACTGGGTATGTTGGTTCTGATGGTGGTTCAGGTGGTGGCGGTGGGTACTCCAGCCCTTCAGGGTATTCTGGTGGAAATGCAACGCCAGGACAGGGGCATTCTGGCGGTAGAGGAAATAGCACAGCTGGCTTTGGCTGGGGAGGAGGTGGAGGTGGTGCCGGCGTCGGAGGTGCGGACGCAGTCAATTATTCAAGTCCTGGAAATGGCGGTGTTGGTTTTCCTTACTCAATCAGCGGAGTTTATACATATTATAGTGGTGGTGGTGGTGGTGGTATAGACACTCAAGGTTATAGAAGCTATGGTGGCAATGGTGGCGGCGGCTGGTGCGATGGTAATAATGCAGCTGGTATTAGTGGTACAGCTAACACAGGTGGCGGTGGTGGTGGTATAGGTGGAACTGGAGGTAGTGGTATTGTTATTATCCGTTATCTTATACCCTAACAATAACTGAACATATCGTTCTAAAGCGCAGATATAATGAGTGAAATAGAATGAGCATGTTAAGTTGTAAAATTATGTAAGACACGATTTTGAGCATAGGTGTTAAAAAATAGGAAATTTAGTAACCGGTAATTGGTGATTATGCTTTGCAGGGTAAATTTAAAGCCCCAAGACTCAAGTTTCAAGAACCAAAAAATGACCTAATAAAAATGAACAGTCGAGCTAATGAATCCGTCGGCTGGCGGAAACAATAGAATTATAAAGAGAAGAAAAAAAAATAATTTAGAATAAATGCTTACGGATTTCGCTATTCTTATTATTACCTGTGTATCTGAATTTCCTTATATCTTGGGCAGTTTAAAATGTGATCGTTCACCATTCCTGCTGCCTGCATAAATGCATAACAAATTGTAGTTCCCACAAATTTGAATCCGCGTTTTTTAAGATCTTTGCTCATGATGTCCGATTCTAGTGAAGAAGCTGGCAATTCGGAAAGAGATTTCCATTTATTGATCATAGTTTCATTAGCTGTAAACTGCCAGATGTATTTATTAAAACTACCGAATTCTTTCTGAACTTTTATAAAAGCTTTTGCATTTTCAATAGCAGCTTGTATCTTAAGGCGGTTTCTAATAATGGATTCATCGGAAAGTAATTTTTTATATTTACTTTCAGAATACTTTGCAATTTTTTTATAATCAAAATTATCGAAGGCTTTACGGAAGTTTTCACGCCTATACAAAATAGTTTTCCAACTTAACCCTGCCTGAAAAGTGTCGAGTACCATAAATTCAAAAAGCTTATGATCATCATGAACCGGAACACCCCATTCAGTATCATGGTAAGTAATCATGAGTTTGTCTTCTTTGGTCCAGGGACAGCGATTTTTCATACTATCATTATTTTTAAAGTTTTTGCAAATAAAAATGATAAAACAATTAGATGTAAACAGAAATGTACTTACTCATAAAGACACATTACTAAAACTGGAACAGTTGGAAAAGCAGGTAGTTTAGAATAATGAAGAAATACATATCATCTTTAATTTTTTGTCAGGGTTAATTTCCCGCCCCTTTGGGGCGCACAAATAAGCCTTGTGCGTTGGTTTTTTTGATACCCGGCTGTTCTGCGGCGAGGTCATTCATTGCTTTGAAACGGTTATTGAATCCACCACAGGAACCAAGAAAACGGATAGGTTTTAAAACTTCAGATAAAAAATAAACACTATTTCAGTTGACACGAGTAACAAAATAATTCAAAAATATAAAATCACGTTTTTTGTTTTTTCTTTTTTGCAGCAGGGAATAATACATTATTCAATATAAGCCTGTAGCCGGGCGAATTGGGGAATAAATTAAGATCAGTGGGAGGGTCGCCAACAAGATGCTGATAATCTTCGGGATCGTGACCTCCAAGAAATGTCCATGTACCTTTTCCATATTCACCATGTATGTATTTTGCTTCACCGGCAGCTTTGTTTTCGCCCATTATCAACACATTCGATTTAACCTGATCTTTGTTAAATGCTGTGGTTTGTCCCATGAATCCTTTGATTACAGTTTCATGATCCTGGCATAGCATTGTTGGCACCTGATCCCATTTTGCAGAAAAATCAAACAAAGAGAAAAAATCATTAGCTACAGTTACTTTACGCGTTTGAGTAACATCAATTGTTGAAATTTCATATTCATAAGGGTTCTTGCTGATCTTAAAATTTGTGAATGCAAAACAATTATCATAATTTAGTTTGTTCTGAGCATCAGGGTCCATAGGATCGCCATCGAACATGGTTTCGCAAATATCCACACCATCGGCAGCAAGCGCTACATCGAAACTATCAGGAGCAGAACACATGGAAAACAAATATCCTCCGCCTGCCACAAAATCCCTGATCTTTTTTACAACAGCAAGTTTTAGTTCTGACACTTTATTAAATCCATGCTTCCTTGCAAGATCTTCATTAAGCGCTACATCTTCCTTATACCATGCAGCATTATGGTAAACTGACCAAAATTTCCCATATTGTCCGGTAAAGTCTTCATGATGCATGTGCAGCCAGTCGTACAAAGGAAGCTTTCCATCCAATACTTCATTATCATAAACTACATCATAAGGAATTTCTGCATATTTAAGTGCAAGCGTTACAGCATCATCCCATGGTTCTTTATTTGGAGGTGAATACACTGCAATTTTCGGAGCTTTTTGAAGTTTAACCTCATCCATGTTTACTTCAGGATCGGAAATTTCATTAAGAATAGTTGCTGCCTGTACATCGGCAATAATATCATAAGTTATGCCTCTAATAATACATTCTTTTTCGAGCAGGTCAGCGAATTTAATCATAAAACTACCTCCTTTGTAATTCAGAAGCCAGCTTACTTCCACATCCTGCTGAAGTGTATAATAAGCGATACCATAAGCTTTAAGATGGTTTTTCTGCGTTTCGTCCATTGGAATCAAAATATAATTTGCACGGGAAACCAATGAAGAAAAAAATATAAAGAATATAATAAAGAATTTTTTCACAAATATTTCAGATTTCAAAGTATAAATGTAACGAAATTTTTCGTTGAAATAATATATTAGAAAATGAATTAACATATTTTATAAATATTGTCCTGATATTATAGAACGCTGATGAAACTGATCTTTTATGATTTTTTATGATTTAATTAACAGTTATATATCTATAAGAAAAATAAGGCTGCTCTAAAAAATGATTATTGACAAAATTAATTGATTTTTATATAAAGCACCAATGATGTTGCTTCGTTAAGTTAATGTTTTGATTTTAGATTTTAATGCGCATTTATACCCGCGGTCATTTAATTATTCAAAATATTGAACTTAAAAATTAGTTGTTTAAGTACCTAAAGTTTTGTTAGAACGGAGCGGGCTCTTCATCTTCATTCATTTTTGAAGGTATGGTAAGTGTAGGAGGTTCATTATCGCTGTAGGGGGCATGGTAAGATGACAAATCGTAATCGCCGGAATCTAAGTTTTCAAATTTTGCAAATCTTCCTACGAATTTCAGCCTTATATCTTTAGTAGCGCCGTTACGGTTCTTGGCAATAATAATTTCAGCAGTATCTTTTGTAGGAGCCTGATCTTCGAAAAATTCGATCTTATAATATTCAGGTCTGTAAATAAATACAACAAGGTCGGCATCTTGTTCAATAGCGCCAGATTCACGAAGGTCGGAAAGAATAGGACGTTTTGATCCGCCACGGGTTTCTACTGCGCGGCTAAGCTGTGAAATTGCAATAACAGGGATATTAAGTTCTTTTGCCAAACTTTTTAATGATCGTGAAATATTACTGATTTCCTGCTCACGGTTTCCCCCCCTACTATCACCACCTATTGACATAAGCTGTAGGTAATCTATAACGAGAAGATTAATATCTTTTTGCTGTTTTAACCTTCTGGCTTTTGCTCTTAGTTCAAAAATGGATAAAGCCGGAGTATCATCTATGATCAATGGCGCATCTGTAAGGCTGGCTAATTTAGCATGAAGTTGCTCCCACTCATATTTTTCAAGCTGACCTCTTTTAAGTTTTTCGGCAGCAAGCTGAGTTTCGCTCGATATCAAACGGGTAACCAGCTGAAGCGCGTTCATTTCAAGTGAGAAAAAAGCTACAGGTCTTTTGTAATCAACAGCCATATTCCTTGCCATTGAAAGAACTAATGCTGTTTTCCCCATACCCGGACGGGCTGCCACAACAATTAGGTCGGCTTTTTGCCAGCCTCCTGTTACTCTGTCAAGTTCCGAAAAGCCAGTAGGAACACCCATCATGTGGTCTTCTTTACTGCTTGCTATGTTTATCTGTTTTATTGCTTCTTTAAGGAGTTCAGGCATTTCTTCATAACTTCTGCGCAGGTTTCCTTCGCTTACAGAGAAGAGGTTTTTCTCAGCATTATCAAGCAATTCAAACACATCTGTAGTATCTTCAAAAGCATCTTTAATTATATCGGAAGAAATTCTTATAAGTTCACGCTGTAAATATTTCTGTGATATTATCCTGGAATGGTATTCAATATTTGCAGAGGATGCAATACGTGAAGTAAGCTGTGTAATATAATATGCACCGCCGGCTATATCAAGTTCACCATTCTTTTTAAGCTGGCTGGTTACAGTAAGTATATCAACCGGCTCACTTTTCTCAAAAAGGTTAAGTATAGCAGTATAAATTTTCTGGTGAGCCTCTTTGTAAAATACTTCAGGCCTTAAAATATCTATCACAGCAGTTAACGCATCTTTTTCAAGCATGATAGCTCCAAGTACAGCTTCTTCCAGATCCAAAGCCTGTGGAGGTAATTTACCATGTTCGAAAATAATAGGTGCAGAAGTTGTTTTTTTTGTTCTTTTCCTGGTTGATTCCTGTTGTGGATTTTTTATTTCGTTCATGTGGCAAAAATACAAATAGAGAATAAAGTCGTATAATTATTTATCGAAAATATTTATTAACAAAAGCGGAGGTTAAAACTGTATGCATTTTATTTAAAAAATATTTTTTTTATCTGTTAATATTTTAAATAATACCGATTGCACATTCATTATAATCCAATCTCGACTTCGTCTCATTGAACTATATTCATGTAGCATCGGCATTAACCATTGTAATTTATATTTTATTTTGGACTAAAATATAAATACAATTGGTATAATATCAACTCGTTGTACTATTAAAAAGATTGACTGTCAGACCGAGTTTATCGAGGTCATATTTCGACAAGGCTTCGATTAGCCTTCGATAAACTCAGGCTGACATTTCTCAGGCTGACATTTTTCAGCCTGACATTACTTAATATGATACTTGATTATTAATCAGCTATGATTTCAATGGCACAAGACATAAATATCTGTTACAAAATAATCACATCCTCATCTTTAATAAGTTGTTTCCCTTGGAATTTCAACATAAGCTGGGCAACTGTAAGAGTATCTTTCTGGCAGTATTTTACAATACGGTCAAGATTTTTTTCTTTATAATAAACCCTTGCAACATCACTTCCTTCAATATCATCTTTTGGCGTAGTTATGCCGAAAATTGTAGCAAGTAATTCAAGTGATGTAAAGTTTTTATAGTCGCCGAATTTCCATAATTCAAGAGTATCAAGATGCCCGACCTCCCATGGTTTTTTACCAGCAAGATCAAGTATTGCCGGCAATTTTATTCCATTGATCAACATTCTTCGCGATAGATAAGGTATATCAAACTCCTTCACATTATGCCCGCACAACATGTTTTCTTTCTTTGAGTATTGGGCATTAAGCATTTTTATAAATTCTTCAAGAATAATTTTTTCATCATCGCCAGAGAATGATTTTATTTTAAAAGTTTTTTTCCCGTCTATGGTTTTCATTGCTCCAGTGGAAATACAAATAACTTTTCCGAATTCAGAATAAATACCTGCCCTTGAATAAAGCGTAGCCGCAGTATCTTCAGGTCTTCGCTGCATAAATTCCGATTTTCTTGTCCAGAGTTTTTTATAAATATCCGGTAACTGATCAAATTCAGCGCACATCGGAACTGTTTCTATATCGAGAAACAAGACATTATCGAGGTTGAGCAATTCAAGCATATTATAGTTTTTAATGTATATTAAAATTTCGTGAGGCTCGGTAAAAGTACAAAAAAACATGAATATTTTAAGGTAAATAAAAACTAAAATAACCTGTTGTGCTCTTGATATATAAGATTTACCGTCAGTCCGAGTTTATCGAGGTCATATTTCGACAAGCTCAATATGACACTTGGTTATTAATCAGTTACGATTTCAATAGCACAAGGTGTTAAAATAATGTTTTTTAAGGTGAAGAATGATAAATATTTTTTTACAATAAGTGGTGTGCTATTAATATTTTCATTATTTTTATAAGATGAAGTTCAAAACAGCAATAGCATATTTATTTATAATCATCTTTTGCATTTCATGCAAAAAATCAAAAGATGAAAATGCTCCGGTTATAACTATTGTTAAGCCGTATGAGAACCAGCAATTCAGTGTTCCCGATACTATAACGGTTGAAATTTCAGTTGAAGATGAAACAACTCTTACACAGGTAGAAATTACACTGACAGACGAAAATAAAGTTCCTGTTTTAGCTACTACTTCTATTGTTCCGCAGAATAAAAAAATTAACATCACAGTTCCATATAGTATTGATGACATCTCATTAACATCCGGAAGTTATTACATACATGTGAGAGCCAGCGATGGCACAAATATTCATGACAGCTACAGGACAATTTATTTAAACGAGGTTCCTAAAGAATTAAAATATATTTACATTCTTACTCACGAAAACAGCACTACAATTCACATGCTCAGAAAAACGCCCAACGAAAGTCCGCAGCAATTGTTTGATATAAATGGCGATTTCAGTTCTTCTTCTGCAAGCTCAAAATTTCAGCAATTTTACACTTGCGGAAAAATATTCGGTGATCTTAATGCATATAGTGTACCTGGTAATACAGTAGCATGGTTTGTTCCGGTAGTAAGCGATCCACCCTCTCCGTATTTCAATTATATAAATTATTTTAATAATATTCTTTATGTATCGTTTTACTATGGATATATCAGAGGCTATAAAAATGACGGTTCTGTTGCTTTTGCTGCTAATTCTCCAAATGGTTCTTACCCTATAAAACTATTTGCTGATAAAAATTATTTATTTGCTGAACATCTAATACAATCAGGTTATTCCAGGATATTTGGAGTTTATTATCTCGCAACCGGCGCGCTTAAACAGTGGATTGATATTGATTATAATGTGGTTGACATATTTGAAAAAGACGATGATAACATTTTTATTTTTGCTAATAAAAACGGGCAGGGAATAATCAGGCTTTATACAATATCAGAAAACGGAACATGGGAGCCACATACTTTGCCTGCAGGAAAAATTAACAGCGTTTCACAGGTAGATGAAAATAACTATATCATTGCTATAGAAAGCGGTCTTTACAAATATCAATACAATAATAACAGCCTTACTGATTATGTTCCGGGATCAAATGTCGCTTCTGTAAAGTATGAACCTACTACTTCAGAAATATATACTGCTTCGGGAAATGAATTAAAAATTTATGATTACAATTCACATTCTTTTATCAATACAATCACTTTTGCTGATTCAATACTTGACTTCCAGTTTATTTATAACAGAGAATAATGGATTTGAAATTTGTAATTACTGAAGATGGTTCCCACACACTTGCAGTTTCGGGAATGAATGAGCATTATCATTCTGTTCATGGCGCGATAAGTGAATCGCAGCATATTTTTATTAATGCAGGATTAAAGCATGTCATTGATAAAAAACAAAAAATTAATATACTTGAAATCGGATTTGGAACAGGGCTGAATGCTTTACTAACTTTAATTGAAACTTCAAAGCTGGAAATAAGCTGTGAGTACACCGCCATTGAAGCATATCCTTTAGCCGAAGACATATATAATAATTTGAATTATCAGGAATTGTTAAACATTCAGGATGATTTATTTTTAAAAATACATCAATGCGAATGGAATAAAAATATTAATATTTCAAAAAATTTCAACTTGCAAAAAAAATATTGTCAGGCACAAAAAATGATATTAGCATCAAATCATTTTGATTTAGTTTATTTTGATGCGTTTGCGCCGGATATTCAACCTGAAATGTGGGACAGGGAAATTTTTGAAAATATTTTCCTGTCAATGAAAAAGGGAGCTATATTAACAACTTATTCCACTAAAGGAGAAGTTAAAAGAAAGTTAAAAGAAATTGGTTTTGCTATTGAAAAACTTAAAGGACCTAAAGGCAAACGGGAAATATTAAGAGCAGAAAAATAAATCAGTTTTCGTTAATCGTTTTCTTCATATTAAAAAATCCAACAATCAGTCCTGATGAAATCCCTGCAATAACTGACAATATCGTTTCATTATCATTTTCAAAAAGGTCTTCACCATTAATAAAAGCAGGAAGCTGCGAAATTACCAATGAAACAAATGTAAAACATATGATATAAATTACTGTAAGAAAAAAAACCTTCATATGCTCTTTTATAAATCAGAACACAAAATTAATTAATCTTAATAATTATTAAAGTAGTCTATCAAAAAAAATTATTAACAGTTTGTTTTAATAACTTTAATCATTATTCACAATCTTTTGTTAAATAATAGATTTTAATTAAAAAAAACGGTCTTGAAAAACCTTTATTTTCGTAAAAAAACTTAAATGATCCACAAGCTAATAACAAAAGTAATATTTACTGTTCTGACGGTTGTATCAATTACAACTTTTTCCCAGGTACCACAAGATACATCTATTAAAATACTTATTTCTGAAATTAATAAATTCAGCAAAGATCCGGCAATGAAAAATGCAAATTGGGGAATATGTGTGCTTACAGCTGATTCAAATAAAACCATTATTTCATTTAATGATACTGTAGGTCTGATACCTGCCTCTACAATGAAAGCAATTAACACAGCTGCGACTCTTGATCTATTAGGTAAGGGTTATACATTTAAAACCTATCTTTTTTATGATGGAGATATTGATAATAAAGGGACGCTTCATGGAAACATATACATAAAAGGAGGCGGTGACCCTTCTTTAGGTTCTCCGAGAATTGATACAATTGCTGATATGAAATACCTGCTGCCGCTATGGATCGAAAATATCAGGAAACAGGGTATTAAAATAATTGACGGTGCAATTGTTGGCGATGCAAGTATTTTTGATGATACTATTGTGCCACCTTCCTGGGTTCCTGGAGATCTCGGAAACTATTACGGAGCCGGTTCTTCAGGACTTACATTTCATGAAAACACTTTTAGAATTATTCTTAAACCGGGTAAAAAATATAAAGACAGCGCCAGAGTTGTTGAAATTGATCCTCCAGCACCCTATATTAATATTATAAATAAGGTCAGGACAGGAGGAATTTACACTCCTGATGACCTTTGGGTTTTCGGCGGACCTTATAATAATACCAGGACAGTAAAAGGCATTGTGCCCAGAAATAAGAAAGAGTTTCCGTTGAGATCGTCTATTCCTGATCCGTCTTTTTTTTGCGCGTATTCACTTTTTAAAGCTCTTTCTGATAGTGGCATTGTAGTAAAAGATTCGGCTACAACAATAAAAACGCTTAAAGAAAAGGGTAAATTAAAGACACGAACATTAACTGTTTTTTTCTCAATGAAAAGCCAACCGCTGGATACTATCATTTATTACACAAATCAGAAAAGTTTAAATACCTGGGCTGAGGATATTTTAAAAATCCTTGCATTTGAAAAAACCGGCACAGGATCAGCTTATAATGGAATCCAGCTAATAAAGCAATTCTGGAAATCGAAGGGAGTAAACCTTGAAGGGTTTGTTATGAAAGATGGAAGCGGACTTTCGCCGGATGACAGGGTATCGCCGCGTCAATTAGCAGAATTTATGCGTGCTTATATTTCCGATACCATGTTCCCTGTTTTCTATCATACTTTGCCAATAGCAGGTGTATCCGGCACTATAAGCAATATATTTAAAGGAACAATTGCCGAAAATAACCTGCGTGCAAAAAGTGGCTATATGAAAGGTATCCGTTCTTATACCGGGTATGTTTATAATAAGAAAAATAAATTCCTGACATTTGGTATTATTGTAAATAAGCATACTGCTTCTGCAGAAAAGATGAGATCAATGCTTGAGAAAATAATGATACTTATAGCTGAAACAGAATGGTAAAAAATTAACCGGATCCATTTTATTATCATTCCTCCTTTCTTCATTTATTGCAGCCTGTTATACCAAGTTGCGTTTAAAGATGAAATATTCAGAATTTAAACGCTTACTTGGTATTAT
>CAINEZ010000108.1 GCA_903847905.1 uncultured Bacteroidota bacterium | reverse complement strand
TTCAAATCAATTCAAAATTCAGGAAGGTGCTAATCGTTTCGCGGTTTTGCGTTCTGTTATTGATACTGCCATGAAAAATTCTCAAAATGCTTTGGACGCATTATGTTTATTGCCTAATTTAGCTGCTGAGTAATCACAAATATATTAATTTTCTTAAATTGTTATATATTAAAAAAAAGATTCCTCGTCCACGATAGCTATCGGGACTCGGAATAACAGGGCTTTCATGGGATATGGGAGGCTTTCTTAAAAGTATTTTTTCTAACCGCTTAGGCTTCGATAAACTCAGCCTGACATCTGGATGTCAAGAAATTGTCATTCAGAGTTTATCGAAGAATAGACAATTTCTTGACTTTTGAGACAGTTTTCACTTTTTACTTATGCCTTTAAACTTTTTTACTTTTACTATATCCATCTCACTAAATTAAAATCCTGCCTGTGAGGAAGCATAGGATTTTTTGGGAACATACGAAATGCATAATCGAACACACCCGAACGAGTAGCAAAAATCTCAGATTTATATGTTACAATATTATCTTTGGTTTTTACAATTTTCATTTCATACTTGCTTGTAATATTTTTAACTTCTTCCATAATTTTATGTCCAAATATTACTTCTATACCAATATCATCTGGCGAAATCTCGTTTAGGTCGAGGGTAATTTCAGCAATAAATTTTTCACCAAGTTTAAATGGGTGCCTGTTTGAATCAGGAACATTCACAGAAACAACTTCTATGCTTTCCCATCCTCTAACCATTTTCTTTTTCCATGAAGAAAGTTTTTTTGCTGCTTCGTAATCATTTTCACAAAGTTTCTTTGATCTTTCTAATAACTTTGAATAAAAAATATGCATATAATCGTCAATCATCCTCTTTGTAGTGAATAGTGGAGCAATCTCGGCAATTGTATTTTTTATGTATGAAATCCATTTTGAAGGGATGCCTTTCGAGTTTCTATTATAGAAAATAGGAATGATCTCATTTTCGAGAATATCGTAAATTGTTTCGGCGTCAAGTTCATCCTGAAATTGAGGATTCTCAAAAGTTACTTCTTCTTTCAAAGCCCATCCGGCTTTATCAAAATATCCTTCAGCCCACCATCCGTCGAGCACACTAAAATTAATAACTCCGTTCATTACTGCTTTTTGCCCGCTTGTACCCGAAGCTTCTAAAGGGCGCGTAGGTGTGTTAAGCCAAATATCAACGCCCTGCACTAGCTTAGAAGCAACATTCATATCATAATTTTCTATGAAGGTAATCTTTCCAATAAACTCTTTTCTTCTCGAAACTTCGATGATTTTTTTGATCAGTTCCTGTCCCTGGTCATCAGCAGGATGAGCTTTGCCGGCAAAAATAAACTGTACCGGCATTTTAGGGTTATTAACAAGTTTTGCTAATTTCTCTATATTATTAAATAACAAATGCGCTCTTTTATATGTAGCAAAACGTCGCGCAAAACCAATTGTCAAAGTGTTTTCATTAAATGAATCAATAATTTCAATAATACTTTTTGGATTATCCTGATACCTGGTCATATTCTCCATCAATCTTTTTTTCAAAAAATTTATCAGTTCTTTTCGCTGGCTTTGCCTGATTTCCCATATCTGTTCATCTTTTACATTGAAAATTTTCTTCCAATGTTCAATATTTGACAGGTCGTTTTCAAAGTTTTCTCCAAATTGTGTCCGGTAAAGTTGCTGCCATTTTTTTGCAGCCCAGGTTGAATAATGAACTCCGTTGGTAACATAACCTATATGCAATTCATCAGGAAAAAATCCCTCATATAAATTATTGAACATTTCGCGCGAAACGCGGCCATGTATTCGACTTACTCCATTTACTTCCTGAGAAAGTTTAACAGCAAGAACGCTCATAGAAAACTTATTATTAGGATCGTTTTCTTTCTCACGCCCAAGGTTCATGAAGTCGTCCCAGCTTATGTTCAGGCGGTCAGCATAATGAGGAATGTATGCACGGAGCAAGTCTTCGCTGAATGCATCATGACCGGCAGGGACAGGAGTGTGAGTAGTGAATAATGTAGAAGCGCGGACAACTTCCAACGCTTCACGGAAAGTAAAGAATTTTTCCTGAACAAACTCCCTCATTCTTTCAATACCAATAAATGCAGCATGACCTTCATTGCAATGATATATATTGGGTTTTATGCCTACTGCTTCCAGCAACCTTATTCCTCCTACTCCAAGCAACAATTCTTGCTTAAGGCGGTTTTCATTATTTCCACCGTAAAGCTGATGAGTTATATTTCTGTCCTCAACAGGATTTTCCTCTATATCGGTGTCAAGTAAATACAAAGGAACACGTCCAACATCCACGCGCCATACTTTTGCAAGCAGAGTTCGACCTGGCAAAGCAATCAGTATTTTTAACCAGTTATTACCGTTAATGTTTCCTTCGTTATCATCTATTCTGACAGGGTTAAGCGGCAAATGCGAAAATTTCTGAGGCAAATATGTTTCCAACTGTTCGCCGCTGGGAGAAAGATTTTGAGTAAAATAACCATATCTGTATAATAACCCAATGCCTACCATATTAACATTGGAATCACTTGCCTGTTTTAAGTAATCGCCGGCAAGAATTCCAAGCCCGCCCGAAAATATTTTTAATGAATCATGAAGTCCGTATTCCATGCTGAAATAAGCGATCTGATCCTTTGGCTTATCGCATCCTTTTTGTATATAGATTTCAAATTTCTTATACACTTCTTTTAAATTGTTTATGAACTCTTCATTCTTTTCAAGTTCTAGAAGTTGTTCAAACGATAAATCCTCTAACATTGCAATAGGATTGTGATTCCATTTTTTCCAAAGAATAGGGTCTATCATCTCAAATAACTCCTGGGCCTCAAAATTCCACGACCACCATAAGTTCTTTGTCAGTCGCACCAGATTTGATAAACTTTCCGGATAATCAGATTTTACAAGAACTTTCTTCCATATAGGTTTATTCTGCTGAATTGTTTTTAAAACATGAAGGCGTTCAGGTATTTGTTTATTTCGAAACAGGTCAGCCCTGAGATTTACTTTTTGCAATGTTTTATCATACGCATCAAAATAATTTTTAATAAAATTTTGCCATAAGCCTGCGCGTGATATTTCGTATGCTTTTTCCCTTGAACTTTTATTCTCTTCCTCATTATTATGGAGGCAGTTAAGAATATGCTCAGCGATTTTTTCTACGACTTCAATATCATTATTATCATTTCGTTCAATCACGGCAACACCATTATCCGACGATTTGAAATTTGATTGAACCCATTTCCCAAAACCGGCTAAAGAAGTAGTAACTGTAGGAATATGGAAGGCAATACTTTCCATGGGAGTATATCCCCATGGTTCGTAATATGAAGGAAAAACCGTAAGGTCAAAACCAATCAGGATATCATAATATTGCAAATTGAAAATGCCACCAATGCTATCAAGATAAGCAGGAACAAAAATTATTTTTATTTTATCTGATGGCGAGTTGTTAAGTTCATTTTCTTTTATTCTGCGAAGTGAAGGATCGTATTCCGCATCATGCAGGTAGTGAGTAAGGTACTCATGCGAAATGGGAGCATCAAAGTTGGGTTTATTTATTCGTTCAAATACATCTTTTCTTGGGCCTGCCTGATTTGCAGGTACCAGAATAAAAGCAACAATTTCTTTTCCAAGGTCTTCGCGTTTATTCAGTTTACCAAGGGAATCAATAAAAAGATCAATCCCTTTGTTTTTAAATTCATAACGCCCGCTTATACATACAAGCATACTTTCGCGGGATATTCGCTGATTAAGCAAGGCTTCAGTAATATCGAATAATTTTTCTCTTGCCTTACTTCTAATTTCATCAAAAACTTTTTCATCAGGTACAAATGAGTCTTCAAAACCATTCGGAGTTATGCTATCTACAGGCTTTCCAAGAAAAAACTTGCATTCTTTAGCAGTTATCTCGCTTACTGTGGTAAAAGTATCGGCAAGTTGCGCTGATAATTTTTCAAGCGATTGCTTTGAAACAATATTAAAATCTTTTGCAAGTGTATCGGCATTGTAATTCTCAATATTATTGTATAGCGGAAGCCTGTTTCCTGCAATAGACCTTGCGACAGCAGTTGCATGAGTAGTAAAAACAGTTCCTATCTGCGGCACCCTGTCTTTAAGGTAAAGTATCCCTGAACCTGTCATCCATTCATGGAACTGAGCTATTACTTTATCTCTGCCATAGATATTATATTCATAAAAACTCTCTATTACTTTGCCGGCAGCATAGCCGAACATAACAGGTTCAACATAATCCCATTGCCCTGATAGAGAATCTAACTTGTATTTTTCCCAGAACTCGGCAAATATTTTGTCTTTAATAGCAAAATAAGGGGTAAAATCAACAAGTACTGCAACAGGGTTGCCTGCAATTTTCCACCGGCCAACTTTTAAACGCAGACCCTCGCTTTCGGCTTCTTCGCGCCACGACCTGTAAAGAAATTTATCTTCAACAAATTCAGGGTTCGTGCTTGTTTCTTTCCATGCATCCGGACCAATAATAATGTAGTTATCCTTAAGTTCATTAACTAATGTAAGCGCCTTTGTAGAGATAACAGTATAAATACCTCCCACCTTGTTGCATGCTTCCCAACTCACTTCAAAAAGATAATCAGGTTTTAGAAATTTGTTTTCTGACATATTGTGTTTTATTTTAAAATTTAAAAGGGTAAAAATACTAAAAATAGTAAAATCATTTTTTGAGGTGCAAAAAAAGATTTCTCTATTGAGTAATCTTTAATTTAGCTTGTTTTATTCATTAAAATATTTAAAAGACTCAAGTCTCTAGTCTCAAACTTACCTACCGGACAGGCAGGCGGCAGGCAGGTTCCAAGGAAAGAAAATAGTCCTTGAAAATATATTTTTTCTTTGATCTCTTGGAGCTTGGAACTTGGTATTTGGGGCTTGGATCTTCAAATTTTTAATGATTTATTTTTTTGTGAATAATTCAGGTTAATTAGAATGTATAGTAGTTTGATTTTTTTCATAATTTCGTAACAGCTAATTGTATCAATGAATATACAACAGATATTAATAAAACACTGGGGGTATAATTCTTTCAGACCTTTGCAGGAAGATATAATAAATTCTGTCTTGCAGGGAAACGACACACTTGCCCTTATGCCCACAGGTGGAGGAAAATCAATTTGTTTCCAGGTACCGGCTCTTGCAAGAGAAGGATTATGTCTTGTTATTTCGCCTTTGATTGCGCTTATGAAAGACCAGGTTGAAAATTTAAAAAAGCGGGACATCAAAGCTGTCGCAGTATATTCGGGTATGCACTATAATGAAATTGATCTGGCGCTTGATAATTGCATACATGGCGATATTAAATTTCTGTACCTCTCACCCGAAAGAATTTCATCAGAAATTGTAAGGCTGCGTTTAAAAAAAATGAAAATAAACCTGATTACTGTTGATGAAGCGCATTGTATTTCGCAATGGGGTTACGATTTTAGACCACCTTATCTTAAAATAGCGGAGGTTCGCCAACTGTTTCCAGATGTACCTGTGCTTGCGCTCACTGCTACCGCTACTAAGGAGGTTGTAGAAGATATTCAAATCAAATTGAATTTTAAACAAAAAAATGTTTTTGTAAAAAGTTTTGAAAGAACAAACCTTACTTATGCTGTTATAAGAGAAGAAGATAAATTTAATCGTTTGCTGCGCATAATTGCAAAAGTTAAAGGATCGGGTATAGTGTATGTTCGTAATCGCCGTAAGACTAAAGAAATTTCGGATTTCTTAAATAAAAATAATATTTCTTCCGATTTTTACCATGCAGGCTTAGATACAAAAACAAGAGATTTAAAGCAGAATGCCTGGATGACAGGTGTCCGCAAAATAATTGTTTCTACAAATGCTTTCGGTATGGGTATTGACAAAGCTGATGTGCGGTTTGTAGTTCACTTTGATCTGCCAGATACGCCTGAAGCTTATTTCCAGGAGGCTGGAAGGGCTGGCAGGGATGATAAAAAAGCTTATGCAATACTGATGTATTTTGAATCAGATATTATTGATGCAAAACAAAATCTTGAGAATGCATACCCTCCTCCCGAAGAAATAAAGAACACTTATAAGTGTCTCGGGAACTATTACAATCTTGCTATTGGCAGCGGGAAAGACACAAGTTTTAATTTTGATATTACACAGTTTTCTTCAACATATAATCTCAAACCTCTTACAGTTTATAATTCACTTAAATTTCTTGAAAAAGAAGGATATATAATTGCAACAGATTCTTTGTACAAGCCTTCAGTAATTCATATAAAAGTGGATAAAGAAACATTGTACCGCTTTCAGGTTGAAAATAAAGCTTATGATGGTTTTATTAAGACAATACTTAGGTCGTATGGAGGAATATTTTCTGATTTTGTGAAGATAAGCGAAACTGAAATATCTGCGAGGTCAGGTATTACAAAGGATAAAACCGTTGAATACCTTATAGCACTTGACAGGATGGGGATTATTTCATATATACCACAGAAAGAAAGTCCGCAAATTGTTTTTTGCATAGAGAGGATTGATACAAAAGACCTGATAATTTCAAAAGAAAATTATTATGAAAGGAAAAGGATCGCAAAAGAGAAACTTGAAGCTATAATCCATTATGCAACTTCAGGTCTAAAATGCAGAAGCCAGATATTATTGCAATATTTCGGCGAAGATGATCCCAAGAGATGCGGACAGTGCGATGTGTGCCTTGAACGAAATAAACTTGACCTGAGCGAAATGGAATTTGATAAAGTTATTGAGCATTTAAAACCTGTGCTCCTGAAAGAATCAAAACCTTTGGAAGATGTTGTAAAAATTGTTAAAGGAATTAGTGAAGACAAGGTGATAAAAGCTATTCAATGGTTTATCGATAATGATAAAATTGAAATTGATGAAGAAAAAAATATCTATTGGAAAAAATAAAGGAATATTTAAGAACTTGCAAAATAATATTTGGTACAAATTTGCAATTCAATTGCAAATTTGTACAGGATATAAAAATAATTAAGCTATATATCGCCACCTACGGGGCTTTTTTCATATTAAATGTTTTCTGCTACTACCAAAATATCGCCTCTAAAGAGGCTGATAAAGTACCGTAGGTACGGAATTTTGGTAAAAATAAAACAAATACAAAAATTTAAAAGTGCCGTAGGTACGACATATCAAATTAACAAAATTACAGCATGCAACAATTATTCAGAAAATGAATAAACTCAAAAAATCATTTTATTTAAGAGAAGATGTTGTACAGGTTGCGAAAGATTTGTTGGGAAAATATCTTTTTACAAATTTGAATGGTGAAGGTATAACCGCAGGTATCATTGTTGAAACAGAAGCTTACGCAGGTATTACCGACAGGGCATCTCATGCTTACGGTGGTCGCAGGACAAACAGGACCGAAATAATGTACATGGAAGGAGGCGTTGCTTATGTTTATTTATGTTATGGGATGCATTCTCTTTTTAATATTGTAACTAACAAAAAAGAAATACCTCATGCTGTATTGATTCGTGGAATAGAGCCGGTAGAAGGTATTGATATTATGCTTGAGCGCGCAAAAAAGAAAAAAGCAGATGCAAGTATTGGGATCGGACCGGGCAAAGTATCTAAATTATTAGGGATTCATTTTTCTCAAAGCGGTGAATCGCTTCTTGGAAATAATATCTGGCTTGAAGATAGAGGACTTAAGGTTTCAGCAAACGACATTGTAATTGGGGAAAGAGTTGGAGTTGATTATGCGGGTGAAGATGCCCTACTTAAATACAGATTTTGTCTTTCTATTAAAAAATAATACTATCCTTGGTTTTTATAAAATATTAACTTTCCTGATTTTGATCTATTATCAGAATTTAAAAGACATTTGCAAAAAGATATATAAGTTTGCAACTTAATAAATAATTTTATGAATAGCTTTCCCAAAGTGATATTAAAGTCAGGAAAAGACGAAGCAGTAAGGCGTTTTCATCCATGGATATTTTCAGGGGCGATAAAAAAAATAATCGGCGAACCACAGGAAGGAGATGTTGTTGAAGTATATTCCAATCATGATGATTATCTCGGTACAGGTCATTTTCAGATGAGTTCAATTGCTATCAGGGTTTTCTCATTTAAACAAGTAAATCCTGATATTAAATTCTGGAAAGAAAAACTTTCAGATGCCTTTGAATTTAGAAAAAAAATTGGGCTTATCAATAATCCCGAAACAAATGTTTATCGTCTTGTTCATGCCGAAGGCGATGGATTGCCCGGATTAATCCTGGATTATTATAACGGAACTATAGTTATGCAGTCGCATTCAATAGGAATGCACATGATAAAAGATCAGATTACAGATGCACTAAAAGAAATATACGGTAACAAACTTCTTGCAGTTTATGATAAAAGCAGCGAAACATTACCAAAGTTATCCAATATAAAAAGTGTAGATAGTTATTTGTTTGGGAAGCCCGAAACTAATGAAGTTCTGGAATATGGCAATAATTTTTTTATTGACTGGGAAAACGGGCAAAAGACAGGATTTTTTATTGACCAGCGTGAAAACCGCAAGTTACTTGAAAAGTATGCAAAAGGTAAAAAAGTTCTGAATACTTTTTGTTATACCGGTGGCTTTTCTATTTACGCTATGAAAGCAGGCGCAGAAGAAGTACATTCTGTTGACAGTTCGAAAAAAGCGATTGAGCTTACAGAAAAAAATATTGAGATTAACGAACTTGGATCAATGAATCATCAATCATTTCAAGTTGACGCTATTGATTATTTAAAAGATATAAATGACAAATATGATGTGATCATCCTTGACCCTCCTGCTTTTGCAAAACATCACGATGCAAAACAACATGCTATTCAGGGATACAAAAGAATAAATCTGCAGGCAATTAATCAAGTTAAGAAAGGCGGTTTTATTTTTACTTTCTCATGTTCGCAGGTAATTGACAGGAATTTATTTAATTCAACAGTTGTTTCCGCCGCTATTCTTTCAGGAAGAAATGTAAAAATAATTCACCATTTATCTCAACCTGCCGACCATCCTGTAAATGCATTTCATCCTGAGGGAGAATATCTGAAAGGGCTTGTTCTTTATGTAGAATAGTATAAAAAAACGAAAAATCATCGTTTTATCGAAATCAAAACACAGGTAAATATTTCATATAAAAAAGTAAACTACTATGCTTTTGGAGGAATATAGATTCCTCTTTCAGTTTCACTCCATTCGGAATGACAGCATCCTCCCTCTTTGTTTTATAAAAGCCCTGTCATTCCGAACAAAGTGAGGAATCTATATTAAAATGTATAGTAGTTTAATAAAACAGTTAATATTGGTCAATGTAGAAAGCTTTTGTATAACTTTCCGAGATCAATATATAATATAAAAAAAATAATGAATATTTTAGCAATAAGTTTCAAAGGTTTGTTTTGATGAAATTACTTAATGTTGTTTTTATTTTATTTTATTTTCCATTTTACTCTTTACAGGCACAGGATCACGCTGTTTCTGATATATCATGGAGTGACTCCGTTTTTAAAACCATGACTCCTTATGAAAGGATTAGTCAGCTTTTCATGATTAAAGTTTATTCAAATGGAGATGAAAAATATTATGAAAATGTATCAAAAACGATTTGCGATTATAAAGTCGGTGGAATTGCATTTTTTAAAGGGAGCCCTGTTAATCAAGCTATACTTACAAATAATTTTCAACTGAATGCGGATATTCCTTTGCTTATCGCCATTGACGGTGAATGGGGACTTGGTATGCGGCTTGACAGCACACTGTCTTTTCCCAGGCAGATAGCTTTAGGCGCCATTCAAAACGACAGCCTTATTTTCAGGATGGGTGCCGAAATAGCCCGTGAATGCAGGCGAATTGGAATACACATGAATTTTGCTCCGGTAGTGGATATAAACAGTAATCCGAAAAATCCGGTAATTAACAGCAGGTCATTTGGAGAAGATAAATACAATGTGGCAAAAAAAGGACTTGCATACATGATGGGCATGCAAACCAACGGAATACTTGCCTGTGCTAAACATTTCCCTGGTCACGGAGATACCGATACTGATTCTCATCTTGCATTGCCGGTTATCCACCACTCAAAAGAAATGATTGATACCCTTGATCTTTATCCATTTAAAGAACTGATTAAAAATAAAGTCAGTTCAGTGATGGTAGCCCACCTTAATATTCCATCGCTTGATTCGTCAAAGAATAGCGTTTCGAGTCTTTCCAAAATTATTGTTACTGATTTATTAAAAAATACTTTAGGCTTTCAAGGTCTTGTAATAACTGATGCTTTAGAAATGGATGGAGTTAGTAAAAACCATACTGAAGGATCGGCAGAACTTGATGCATTAATTGCAGGCAGTGATATTTTACTACTACCGCAGGACTTACCTAAGGCTATTGATAAAATAAAAAATGCTGTCGATAGTTCCATCATTACTCAGGATTACATTGATCAGAAATGTAAAAAAATATTACAATATAAATCACAGGCAGGGCTTCGGAATTTTAAACTTATTGAAATTAAAGGACTGTACGAAGATCTGAATTCACCTGGAGCAAATTTTCTGAAACGTGAATTATTTGAAAATGCAATTACTCTTGTTAAAAACACAAATAATCTTTTACCGTTAAAAAGACTTGATACGCTTCGAATTGCTTCGCTTTCCATAGGTGATACGTTATTAACACACTTTCAGAATGCGCTTTGCAGGTATGCGGCAATTGATAATTACGTTATAAATAAAAAAATCAAAAAAAATGAAGCTGACTCTTTATTGAAAATGCTTGGAAACTATAATTATGTAATTATAGGAATTCATAATACAAATAATATTGCAAATGAAGATTTTGGAATTACCCAGCAAACAGTTGATTTTATTGATTCTTTGAAAAAGCAAAATAAAATAATACTCGATATTTTTGCCAGCCCATATACTCTGTCAAGGTTTAAAGAAACAAAAAATATTGATGCGTTAATTGTTTCATACCAGAACAATGATATTGCAGAAGAACTTTCAGCCCAGCTTATTTTCGGAGGACTTTCATCTTCGGGAAAATTGCCGGTAACCGCATCTCCCGGGTTTCCTGTAAAAACCGGTTTTCAAACAGAAGAACCAATAAGGCTTAAATACACATGCCCGGAAGAACTTGGTATCAATGAGAAAGATTTGTTGAAAATCGATTCAATCGCTTTGAAAGGAATAATGAATAAAGCATACCCTGGTTGTGTTGTACTTGTTGCTAAAGACGGAAAAGTTTTTTATAACAAAGCTTTCGGTTATCACACTTACGATAATAGAGTTGCAACACTTACTTCAGATATTTTTGACATGGCTTCAATAACAAAAATTGAAGCATCAACTATGGCAATTATGAAACTCTGTGACAAAGGCAAACTTAATATTAATAAAAGGCTGGAAGCATATTTACCATACCTGAAATCTTCAAATAAAGGGAACATAAAAATAAAGGATCTTCTTGCGCACCAGGCTAGACTTAAAGCATGGATACCTTTTTATAAAGCGACTATTATAAACGGAAAAGCGGATACAAATATTTATCATAAGGTAAAATCGGGAAAATACCCTTTACGTGTTGCTGACAGTTTATATATAAGAAAAGATTTTCCCGATTCGATTATGAAGCAAATTATTGAATCGCCTTTAAATAAAGAGGGGGAGTATCTTTATAGCGATATAGGATTTTATTTAATGATGAAAATAATTGAAAAAGTCAGTAAGCAAAGTTTCGAATCGTATTTGCAGAAGAATTTTTATATTCCTTTGGGAATGGGTAGCACAGCATTCAAGCCCCGTGAAAAATTTAATCTAAACCGAATTATTCCTACTGAAATAGACACAAGCTGGAGAAAACAACTTATTAACGGTGATGTGGATGATCAGGGAGCTGCCATGATGGGTGGCGTATGCGGACATGCAGGGCTATTCTCAAATGCGTTCGATATTGCCACTATGATGCAGATGATGTTGCAGAAAGGCGAATATGCAGGAAAAAGATATTTAAAAGCTTCGACAGTTGATGAGTTTACTAAATACCAGTTCCCTGAAAATAATAACAGGAGAGGATTAGGATTTGATAAGCCCGCGTTGGATCCGAAAGAAGCCAGCCCCTGTTGTAAAAGCGCTTCATCATTAAGTTATGGACATTCGGGGTTTACCGGTACATATTTCTGGGTAGATCCCGCTGAAAATATTATTTACATTTTTTTATCAAACAGGGTTTATCCTGATCCGAATAATAAAAAATTAGCGGAAATGAACATCCGTACGGATATACAACAGGTGATATATGATGCCATATCAAAAAGTAAATTACAAAATAAATAAAAATTTACAGTAGTAAACAAAACAATGTGTTGCAAAGCACTCAATAGAATGATTTGGACTAAAGTCCTTTAATATCAAGGGTTCCTTTTCCACGACCTAAAGGTCGTGGCTATTTAAAAAATCCTATTTTGAAATTAATTGCCATGACCTTTAGGTCGTGGGTATTAAATTCAATACTTATAGGGGGCTTCAGCCCAAACCCAAATATTAAACATTTACTTGATACGTAAGCAAATGTGCGAGAAGATATGTTTCATCAGTGTTCTATTTTATTATTTCTCATACATTCATTTTCAATTAAATATTTCAACCTTATATTTGCATAAACAATAAAATAATATGAGTAAAAAAGTCAATAAACCTCCCGATAGCCATCGGAAGCCGAAAATTAATAAACAAAAACCGGCAATTGCTGAAATATCAAAAAAAAATAAAAAGAGAAACCAGCTTTATATTTTAATCTCTGTAATTGTAACTGCAATTGTTTATGGCGCTTCTCTGCAGAACGGATGGATCAAAAACTGGGACGACGGTGGCTATGTTCTTGATTATACTTCTGCTATAGGAAACCTGGTGCATAAATTATCATGGCATAACATAAAAGAAATGTTTTCTGTTTTTTACAAAGGGAATTACCACCCGTTAACAACACTTTTATATGCCGTTGAATACAGTATCGCCGGAGATTCCCCATTTTTGTATCACTTTATAAACCTTATATTTCATTTAATAAATGTTGTTCTTGTTTTTACTTTTATAAAGCTGGTTACGAAAAAGCCTGAGATTGCTTTTATTACTGCCATTCTTTTTGGTGTTCATCCCATGCATGTTGAATCGGT
>CAINEZ010000107.1 GCA_903847905.1 uncultured Bacteroidota bacterium | reverse complement strand
TTCAAATCAATTCAAAATTCAGGAAGGTGCTAATCGTTTCGCGGTTTTGCGTTCTGTTATTGATACTGCCATGAAAAATTCTCAAAATGCTTTGGACGCATTATGTTTATTGCCTAATTTAGCTGCTGAGTAATCACAAATTATTATCGTTAATATTAAAATTTGAGGTGCTGTTTAATAATATACCGATAGTATTGGTAGGTGATGGATCGCCAATAGTATTATTCTTAATATTATCATTTTTACCACCTTCAACTCGTATAGAATTGTAAGTAATATTATAAAATCCATTGTTAATACCAGGTGTTAGATTATTGTTATCAAAAATAGTATGTCCTAATACTGATGAATTTGTATTAAAAATTCTTATGCCATTATCTAAGTTATTAAATAATGAAATATTAATATTAAATGGAGAATCGAATGCTTCTATTCCGGTTATTAATCCGGTAAATGTAAGTGTTTTAAAATGTATATCAGAAATATTATTATGCCATTTAACTCCCCATAAATATATTCCGAAATTTGTTTTTCCATTTTCATTATCATTTGAAAAATACGGGTTATGAAAATTTGAATATTCGTAATCATTTCCTGTTGTATATCCCGGATCAAGTAGCGATGTTGCCGCCATGTTAAAGTTAGCATTATAGATATAACTCTTATTATAATAATTATATGGCATAAATTTTATATCAACAGCATTATCTATAAATTCGCCTGAATATATATTTAAAATTCCGCCTGAATAAGATGAATTATAAGGTAACCTTTTACATAAGGTTGGAGGTTGACATATTCCGTTAAAACATATATCTGTTCTGCCAACAAGAATTCCCGTATGGGCATTTTTAATGGTTGCGCCCCCAGCCTCCACGAGTCCCTGGTTAGAAGAAATATCCTGCGATACTGAAGCATTTCCCCATACTTCTATACCCTGCCACATAGTATTACAATCAGGTAATCCTTCTAAAGTACAAACTTTTAAATTAAGGAATCCTCCCCTTTCAACTACAATCCTTCCTTCGGGACCAAACTTCATATCTGCTGAAGGCCAAATTGTAAGAATTCCGCCATTTTCAATATAAATTGTTCCTTTAAATGCAGCACCCGTCGGTAAAGTAGAAGATGTTATATTCACTGATCCATTAATAAAGATATCATCACCGATTACATCTGTATTTGGCCAATCAGTCGGCAAATAGTAATTATTATATGATTCGGAACAACAATTCGGATTATAAGATGATGTAGTAGGAACAATATAGATAGTTTTTGAAGAACAAATATCACAATTATTATCAAGATCGGGAATTTGCATAAAGACCTGGTAGTAGCCCGGCTGCGAATAAATATGAGTAGGATTTGAAAATATTCCTGTTGTATTGGCACAACCGGAAATTGAAGCTGACGGGCTTCCTGTACAAACATTCCCATCGCCAAAGTCCCATGTAATATCGGAAGATACCGGGATATAATCGGATATAAATTCAATTTGGTTTCCATTACATAATTGGCTTTGGCTGGAAACGGTAAAAGAAGAAATATTCAAGTTTTTTACAGATCCTGCACCAGTTACATCAGTATTAACTTCATCAACATTGGCTTCTACAGTGTGACTTGGATCGATTAATAAGGATTGTAAATATGGTTTTGAAGAATATGCCATATCTAAACCGACATGCGCATCGGGATATACATCAATAGTATTGTCTGTATTTTCTAATGATAATTTTGCTTCACTTTCAACATAAAGGTATCCTCCGCACTGAACTGATATTTTTGCATTATCTGTTAAATTCAAATTACCATTATTTCTTACAACCAAAATCCCTCCCGATTGAACTACAATATTCGCATCATTATTCATTGTTAAATTACCATTTTCTCCAACTTCAATATAAGCATGGTCAGGAATAATAACAGTATTATCATCTAATGTCAGGGTTCCATTATCTTCCACTACAAGTTTTGTAAACTCATCATACGGAGTGCTGCTTCCTGCATCCAATAATAATGTGGCAGTATCTGAAAAGTAAGCGCCAATTTTATTTGTTGCATAACCCATCACATCAGCTAAACTTACATAAAAACTTACTATATATTTTATTCCCATTTCTAAGGAATCTTTAAATGGGACTTCTATATAGTCTCGGACTTTCGCATAAGGAAGATTCATTGTATAAATTCCTGCATAAGCAACACCTGTTTTTGCAGGCTCGTTCCCTGCACTATTATTAGGAACACCAACAGAGACAGAAGCGCATTGATTAAAATAATCAGGTGTACCAATTCCAGAACATTGTGGGTTAAACCAAGGTATCGCATTATTTAATTGACCTATGTTTGCAGGACAAACTGAAAAATCTTCAAAACTTGAATTAGGAACAATATTTACTTGAGCAAAAGAATTTTCGGCTAATAGCCCAATTAAAATATACAATATAAGTATTATTTTTTTCATAAAAAAGCCCTGAAAGAATTACTTTCAGGGCTTAAAGATACTAATTATCTAATGATGATCAATTTATCCGATTCAATTGTTCCTTTACTATTTTTTATCTTGTACAGGTAAATTCCCTGTGGTAATTGGTTAATTGAAATCGTTGACTGATCGTTTACCACATTCAGCTTAATATTTAGAAGTTTATTTTCAAGCATATCATAAAGTTCAAACACTGTATTATCGCCTGTATAATCTTTAAATATCAACGTAATTTCATCCTTCGCAGGATTTGGAAATAAGCTAACCTCTATCTTTCCCACACTGTTCTCCTCAAACACACTCGTTGTATCATCACACAATATTACGCTTACATCATCTATATAATAATAAGATCCTCTCCAATCGTAAGGTCCAGTATAGGAAGAATCTACAAACAATGTATCAATTATAGCATCATCCTCAAAGTTTCCTATTGTAATATAATTTTCACCTCCTTTTGCAATAAAATTTCCTGAAATTTTTGTCCAGTCGTTTTTGTTTGTAATATAATTACCCTGAGTGTTAGTAACCTGCGGCACATAAGTAAGTATTTGCGAAAGGGGATGACCATAAACGCCATTAGCAGAAAAATAAGCTCCTATATCCCATATTGCATACTGTTCGTTGTCCGATAGACTAATATAGAATTCCACACAATATCTTTTATTAATTACTAATGTATCATTTAATTTAACTTCTATAAATTCTCTACCATTATGAGCTAATACATGAAAAATTATTATTCCTGCATATGCTGCTCCTGTATGTGCATTTTGATATCCAAATATATTCAAAGGAACGCCAGCTGTATATGTGGAACATTCATTAAAATAATCAACAGATCCATATCCGGCACGCCAGTATTGAGTTAAATATATTTCTCCTTGGCTTGAGGGACACCCTAAACTGTCTTCAAAACTATAATTCGGGACTAAATTAATCTGAGCATTGCACAGTGTTCCCATAAGGAAATAAACTATGCAAGCAAAAAAATAACTTTTGCTTGTTTTCATATTTTACAATAAATTTATCTGATTATTATCAAAGGTTCAGTGTAAACAATAATATTGTTTACAGAAACTTTACACAAATAAACACCTTTATAAAACGATGAAACATTAATATTTAATATTTCATTTGGTTTTATTTCAATATTAACAAGTTTTTCGCCTAAAACAGAATAAATTTCTAATCTTCCAGTTTTTCCTTCGTCATAATAATATTCAACTGTAAATTCATCCTTTGTTGGATTAGGATATATTTTTACCCCATGTGTTTTTTCAGGCTGAATATTTTCAGTATTTTCAGAAGCAGGCGCGGTAATTCTGGCATTATTGTTATTGGTGCAGGTATTTAATGTAAATCTATTTCCTCCAACAAGTTTATCCCCCGTTGTCTCGGAAGTATATTGTGAAATATCAAAATCAAAATTACATTCTTCGGGTTGAATAATAAGATCGAAAATTGCTTGAATAACCATTGCTTCCAAAGAGTCAAGCTGTATATTACCAATCCATGAGTGGGGGTTTAAAAGATGAATGATACTATCGGAGCAAACTTCAATACCGGAACCTACTCTCCCTCCATTGTCCCATTTCTGAAAAAGAGCTGGACCAAGATTTATTTTAATGCTGCCGTAATTCATGAATGGATCTTCTTTGGGATTATCAAATTTAATTTTAGTACTGACGCTTTTACCTTCAACATTACGAAGAATTGTAGTAGATGCATCTATATTGCCCGCCCAATTATCTACAACTGATAAATTTTTCCATGCAATGTTATTATTTTGTAAAGTGTTAAGATTAACATCAGTACCTTCAGTGGAAGACATCCCAAAAGGAGAAGTAGTAGAAGTTTCAATGCGTGCAAGAAGACAAAAATGATGCTGATCTGCTCCAAAGCATGCAAAATTAGCAGGATTGGGAACGGTATTCCATGGTATTGATATAACATAAGATTGCCCGCCATCAATAGCAGGAATAGTAACTCCGCCACTAGTTGTAATTTCATCACCATATTTAACTGTTGCGGTGCAGGTACCATTACCAAAAGTGGCAGGGTCAGGGTTGTAATTTACCCATTGAGTGGGCCAACTTAAGCCCGTTGATGCTTTTGCCCAATAAAGTCTGAGTTCCTCACTACTGGAGGAAGTAGTACAGCCTCTATTAGTAACTCTTACATATATGCAATTTTGTTGACCATATTCGGGATTTTGATGAAAAGTTCCATTATCACATGTTGTACGGTTCCATATATCCTCGCTTACCCACATTGGTCCGGTGTCGGGATTGGGTTCGACGCCATTATCTTGTGGGGTATCTTGAATATATAAATCGGCAGTAGTTGGATTAGTAATAATTTCCCCATTACCTGTTACCTGATAAGATGCAGGATCTGTTGTGCAATTTGCAGTTAAACCAGTTATAGGGTTGATACCACTAATATAACCACATCTAAGTTTTATAACACTTAAATAATCTAACAAATTAATATCAGCACCATTTTCGATACATATATATGCTCCCGATTTTATTTCAATATTACCAGTTCTATTAATTTTTATTTGACTATTGTTTTTAATTATTAAAGTACCACCTTGGTTTACTAACAAACTACCGCTCCAATAATCATCACAAAGTCCTGTGAGTATTGCATCCGATTCAATTATTAATGCTGAACCATTATTTACAGTTATAGTTGAGTAATCTGACATTATTAATGAACATTGAATAGTTAGATTAGAATTATTACTTACTGTCAAATCTCCACTTATTATTTTTGATCTATTCCATGTAGCACTTGTACTCACAGTAACAGAATTTGCTGAATTGTAATCACAAATCAAATATTTTGTATAAGAATAATATGAAATAGCATTTTTATGGACTTCGCCCATTTGCTTTGGAGATAAATAGCTTCGACAAATATTATATCCCATAAGATTATTTGATATGCCTATGGCGTTTAAACAAGTTGAAGTCTCATAAACCCCACAATTTAACCAACCCTTATTACAATCAGGAGTATAAGTATCGTCATAATAATCATCAGTACAACTACTATAACATTCACCTGTATGCGGTAATCCTATTACATGACCTAGCTCATGTGCCAAAAGTTGTGCACCAGCCCAGGATGGTGTAATACAAGCCATATTGACAAAAGGAAAGGGACCGCACCCCGATCCTTGTGGAAAATTCGGATTTTGAAAATAAAAAATATTAATTTCACTTTCCTTGTTTATTCCAAAATTATCATAATATGTGCTTCCGCATAAATTGTAGGTGGACGAATAGTATGTGTCATTATCATGAAAATAGATATTCATTAATTTAAATCTTACTCTAGAATCATTAATATATTGTGCAGGAGGGCTTACTGGCATAGTTGGTTGTTCAATGTTAGTGTAAAATGAATTTACCCAATCTATTTGTTGATTAAAAGCAGTTATATCAGATGGCTGATAAATTCCGCTACCATCCGATCTTCTGAATAAATGTATGTTTATCCTATAAGTTATTACTGGTGTATTTTGGTAGTTATTGCTTGGGTCTGGAATATAATTCAATAAATCTGTGCATGATGATGGCTGACTAGTAATAATGTTATTCTTGTTGCTTGTAGTTAAGCATTGATAGGGTTGAGCAAAACAATCAATGGCTGACACCAACAAAAATATTATCAAAAAGTATTTTTTTTCTGCTTTCATAATATTTTTTTTATAATTTATCACTACTAACCGATTAATTTAAATTAAGGGGTACTACCCAAAGGTTTCCCCCTTATGTTGTAAATTTGTTTTTTCCGAAACAATAAACAACATGGGTAAAAATATAGAAACAAATTGGAATGACAAAGAAGAACAAT
>CAINEZ010000106.1 GCA_903847905.1 uncultured Bacteroidota bacterium | reverse complement strand
CATAATATGTATCAGATTACATACACGCTTCCTGACTCGAAAACCTCTAAGAATAGGCTTTTGAAGATGGATGATAAACAAGCAGAGCTATACCAAATAATCAATAAAAACTTTTAGGGTGTTGCAACGCTGAAAACAGGACAACTTGCAGAAATTATATAAAAAAAAGCTTATAAAATTGATTTTTCACTAATGAATCTTCAGTTCATAATAGGATCCAAAGGATAATTCACCCACATAGCATATTCCTCACCCATTGACTTCAGCATATTCTTCCACATACTTTCAGGAGATTCAAATAACACTTTGTTTGATTTAGCTTTTGCCACAACCCATGAATTTTCATCCATTTCACGTTCAAGTTGTTTTGCTTCCCAACCCGAATAACCAATATAGAAACGAATATCGTTTTTTGTAATTCGTTTATCTTCTATCATTGATTTGATCATGTCTATATCGCCGCCCCAGTATAATCCATTCATAATCTTCGAACTTTTCTCTATTTTATTTCCAAGTGTATGAAGCACGAACAAGCTGTCTGTTCTTACAGGTCCTCCAATGTAAATATCTGCTTCAAAATGCGGGAAATCTATAATAATCTCGTTCAGCTTAATTTCAACCGGTTTATTAACGATAAGCCCGAAAGAACCTGTTTCGTCATGTTCCGCTAAAAGAATTACAGACCTTCTGAAATAATAATCTTTCAGGAAAGGCTCCGATATAAGCAAGGTGCCTTGTGCCGGTTTAATATCTAGTGGTTTCATCTTATATATTTTTTAAAATTAAATAAATTCCAGATAATAAAAATCAATTTCGTATTTTTGATTAATAATTCACTACTTAGAACATCTCAAAAAACATACCAAAGACGGAATGGATAAAAGCGATAATTACCATAAATTTTTAAAGTTTCGCAAGAAATTCAAAATGTTTACGTATGAAAGCTATGACCTGAAAATAACTCAGGATTACCTTGCATTTTCATACAATTTCAACCTTGATAATAAATATTATTTTCGCCCTTCATTTAGTATTCCCCTGAAATCATTTATTAATAAAGATAATTTGTCAGAAGAAAAACTTCGAAATATTATCTTCAATATTGGAATGGTTGAACTTATCAGTTATTGGAAAGCCGCATGTCCGCAGAATGTCATAATAAAACCTTATTATCTTAATGAAGAGCAGAAGCAATGGTGGAAAAATCTGTATTTTAACGGGCTGGGAGAATTTTTTTATTTGAATTCAATTAATACAAATAAAAATGATTTTTTACAAATCATTTCTGAATCGGAAGATTTTACTCAAAAAATATCCTTTTCTACTGACAATTCCGTAATCATTCCTGTTGGTGGTGGAAAGGATTCAACAATTACACTTGAACTACTTGCAGAGCCAAACCACAGCAATCTTTTATTAATCCTTAACCCGCGTAAATCATGCATGGATACTGCTTCAATTGCAGGATATAATGATAACAGTATTATTATTGTAAACAGGACAATTGATCCGGTTTTATTAAAAATGAATGATGAAGGGTTTCTTAACGGGCATACTCCTTTTTCAGCATTGCTTGCATTTGTATCACTGCTCTCCTCTGTGCTTTCGGGTAAAAAACATATTGCTTTATCAAATGAATCAAGCGCAAATGAATCAACAGTCGAAGGATCTTCAGTTAATCATCAATACTCCAAATCTTATGAATTTGAAAAAGATTTCAGGAATTATTATACCAAATATATTACAGAAGACATCAACTATTTTAGCTTTCTAAGGCCAATAAATGAATTGCAGATAGCAAAATTATTTTCAGAGAATCCAAAATATTTTCCGGTTTTCAAAAGCTGCAATGCAGGAAGTAAAACCAATACCTGGTGCGGCAATTGCCCCAAGTGTCTTTTCACTTTTATTATTCTTTCCCCATTTATTGAAAGAAAAAAAATGATTGAAATTTTCGGTAAAGATATTCTTGATGATAAAAACTTACTTCATCAGTTTGATCAGTTAACAGGCTCTGCCGATACCAAGCCTTTTGAATGTGTAGGAACTATTGATGAAGTAAATGCTGCTCTTTGTTCTCTTATAAAAACTGAGCACGGGAAGTTGCCATTTTTATTGGACTATTATTCAAAAAGTCATCACAATTCTTCTTCCGGTAATAATGATATTTCAACTTTGCTGAAAGATTTCAACAATGAACATTTTCTCACAAAGCGCTTTGAAGATATTTTGAAAAAAAAATTGTATGATTAATTTTCTCAAAAATAAAATTATCGGGAAGCGCCTTCTGATCCTTGGGTTTGGAAGAGAAGGTGAGTCAACATTCAGGTTTCTGCGCCAAAATTTTCCTAAAATACAGATAACAATTGCCGATCTGAATGCCCATGCAATTCAAAAAATAAAAGATGAAAACGTTATTCTTTTTTCGGGCGCAGATTATATTGATGTTATTAACGATTTTGATATTGTATTCAAATCCCCTGGCATCTCATTGAATCATTTGAAACAACCGCTAACAAAAGCAAAGATTACTTCGCAAACAGATATTTTTCTCGAGTTTTATTCAAAACAAATTATAGGGATCACAGGAACTAAAGGTAAAAGCACTACTTCATCTCTCATTTATCACATCATTAAAAAAAACAAAGAAGATGTTGTATTTGTTGGAAACATAGGTGTTCCACCTTTTGATATTATTGATGAACTCACTTACAACACCGATATCGTTTACGAATTATCTTCGCATCAGCTTGAATATATTTCAAAAAGTCCGCATACCTCAATATTGCTGAATCTTTTCAAGGAACACCTTGATTATTATAAAAATTTTAATAATTATCAGCAGTCCAAATTCAATATTATCCGCTATCAAAATTCTTCTGATTATTTTATTTATAATGCTGACGATGAACTAATATCGGAAATTATAACTAATAATAAATTTGAAGGAAATTATTTTGGTTGCTCGTTACACCAATCTCAAACAAAAGGATGCTGGGTAGAAAATAAATTGTTACATTTTTCAGATGGGAAAAAAATATCAAAAATTTTTAATCTTGATACTGAACTCAATCTTAAAGGCGAACACAATGTAAGGAATATTTTAGCCGCTACATGCGCATGCAAGCTAGCAGGCATTCCTGATAAAAATATTTCAGAAGGGATCCTTTCATTTAAAGGGCTTGAACATCGCATTGAATATGTGGGCGAATATAATGGCATTAATTTTTACAACGACTCCATTGCTACTATCCCTGAAGCTACTATTGAAGCTGTTAAAACATTGAAAAATGTTGACACCCTTATTCTTGGTGGCTTCGACAGAGGAATTGACTATGATAAACTATTGGAATTTCTTATAAATTCTTCTGTAAGTAATATTATCATGCTCGGTGATGCAGGAAAAAGGATGCTTGAAGGCTTAAAAACACTTAATACAGGAAACAAACAAATTGTTTTTGTTAATTCATTTGAAGAAGCAGTAAAAACTGCTAAAAACAAAACAGCAAGATCATATATTTGCCTCTTATCGCCTGCAGCAGCAAGCTACGATATGTTCAAGAATTTTGAAGAAAGGGGTAATTTATATAAAAAATTAGTGAAAGACCTTTGATCAGTAATCAGTTATCAGTGACCGGTGATCAGTCTTATCTAATATGTATATAGAATAGCTTTTATATTGTTTATTTTATTGAATACCGATTACCAAACACCGATTACCGATTACTTTTGTGAAACAATATTCTTTTAAAACTAGAAATAAATATAAGCCAGTACTATTCAGCAGATTCTTTTGTTTCTTTCTTAGGTTTTTTAGCAGCAGGTTTCTTAGCAGCTTTCTTTTCAGTTGTTTCAGCAACAACATTTTCAACTTTCTTTTCTGCCTTTACCTTTTCAACAACTTCTTTTTCAACTTTCTTTTCTGCTTTTACTTTTACAGCAACAACCGGATTTGTTTTTCTACTCCTACTCGGACGCCTAACGCCGTATGAACCGATTATTATTTTGCCTCTTTTTGTTTTTTTATCGCCTTTTCCCATATTATGTTTAATTTATATTTTTTTTTAAGTGTACAAAGATATGATAATTCTGAATATATAAGCTGCTAAATTCGTAAACTTTGATCTTTAAGATATTAATATTGAAGAAATATTAATTTATACTTAGGGTTTGGGTTTGCAAGGATGGCAGCTATTACAACAACTGCGCGTTGTATCTTTTATTAATAATGCCTTGTTGATATTCGTCGGATGTCATTTTAAGTATGTCCAAAGGTATTTTAAATCTTCTGATAGCTTTAATTTCAGCATCCATTGTTAAATCCGAACGTTCAATAATATTTTTATTTTTAAAGGAATTTGAAATCAATATCATGTCAATATCGCTGTCAGGAGTTGCAGTACCTTTCATTTGAGAACCAAACAAAGCAACGCCATTTAATTTAATCCCTTTTAATTCCAGCTCAACTTTTAAAAAATTGATTATTAATTTTATTGCTTTTTTATCCATTGTTGAATTTCTTTTGTGCTATTAAGTATTTGTTCAGTAGTTTTAAAATTAAATATCTTGATAAGTTTCTTTAATTCTTCAGGGTAGCGTGTTGTAATAGAAAGATTATTTAAT
>CAINEZ010000105.1 GCA_903847905.1 uncultured Bacteroidota bacterium | reverse complement strand
TTTTAATAATATGATGTATTCTTTTTGTTAAAAGTTGCGTCTATATAAAAATATTTTTTTTTAACGCAACGTTACCGGTAAATTTTTCATCTTAATTTCAATAAGTGACGAATTATAATTTAGAGGAAATTATAAACGGCTGTATTTCTCAAAAAAGAGAATATCAGGAAAAATTATATGCACTTTTTTCGAGGAAGTTATTCGCTGTTTGTTATAATTATTCTAAAGATTATGCAGAAGCAGAAGACACATTACACGAAGGGTTCATGAAAATTTTTCAAAACATATCTAAATATAGTTATACCGGTTCATTTGAAGGCTGGATGCGGAAAATAGTTGTAAATACAGCATTGGAAAAATATAGGGGCAGAAAAAACATGTATGTTGTTGACGATCTGAAATACGCCGAAGATATTAGTTATGATGAGATTATCAGTAATATTTCCGCTAATGATTTAATGGAAATTATAAACGAGTTAACACCTCAATACAAGATAGTTTTCAATCTGTATGCAATAGAAGGGTATTCCCATAAGGAGATAGGCGAAATGCTTGATATTTCTGAAAATACATCAAAATCAAACCTGTCAAGAGCCAGGTATATTCTTAAAAATAAAGTTGAAAAATATTTTTCTATTAAGAAAGTTGAAATAGAAAACTAAATATTTGCATTAAGTGATAAAATAAATATCATGCAAAAAGAAATAAAAAATATTGACAAGTTGTTTCATAACGCTTCCAAAGAATTTGAGAAGGAACCTCCTTTATATGCGTGGGATAAGCTGAAAAGCGATCTTGATAAAAAAGAAAAGAAAAGAAAAATAGCTTTCATATACAGAATCGCTGCTTCAATACTAATTATTATATCCATCTTTGGCGGCGGTTATTATATTTCTAAACACTCTGTGAATAAGAATAATTATTTAGTATCTAATAAAATATTACAACTAAATAATAAAAATGATCTATTTAATAAACAGCCTCAAATAATTTCAAATAAAAATAAAACCAATACTGACACCATTATTAATTCGAGATTAAATCAATTTAATAAAAAAAATCATTCAAATATATTAAACACCAATTATTTTAATAGTACTATTTTAGAAAGTAAACCATCATTGAAAAGTAATGAAAATAAGAAAGAGAATAATAAAAATATATTTATTAAGAAAACCGATAATATCGAAAATGATTCCACTTATACGGCTTTAAATAAAAACAAAGATACTCTTATAGAAGATAATAATATCAGCGTTAAAAATGAAACTGCTTTGTCGCAAAACATTAAAAACAATAAATTCATTGCAGATACATTTACCAAAAATAATTTTGTAAACATAAATGATAAACCTATAATTATTACAGATGTAAAATCAAGTAAATGGTCCATTGAAGGACAAGTTGTTCCTACTTATTCTACAGGAAAAATTAGCGGAAGCACGATCACAGCAAAAAATAATAATGGAAATCCAACACTTACATATTCAGGAGGGCTAAAAGTTGATTACAGTAATATTAATGAAAAATTTGGTATAGAAACAGGTGTTTTATATTCAGATATAGGGATGGGAAACACTTATGCAATGATTTATGTAGATAAAGCGTCTTTGATAAACAATAATAATTATAATTACGGAGGATCAGGATTCTCAAATTTCAGTCCTCCTAATCTTGCGGTAACTGAACCAAATTTAACTTTCCATATTGAAACTTCAACAGGGAATGTTCAGTTAAATTCAAATGATTTCACCTTTACTGACCTTGCAAGCGCACAAAATATTACACAAGATACAAATCATATTATTTATCACGCAAATTATTCAATAATTCAGAAATATGAATTTATTGAGATACCACTAATAATAAAATACAAAATAATAAACAAAAAAATTGGCGTTAACATTTTAGGAGGGATAGGCACAGGTTATCTTATAGGGAATAATTTGTATATTGAAAAAGATAATAAAAAATATA
>CAINEZ010000104.1 GCA_903847905.1 uncultured Bacteroidota bacterium | reverse complement strand
ATATACTTTTTTATCTCAATTCCGTTTTGTTTTGTTTATTTTTTACCTAAAAAGTTTATTTTAATACTATATAAGCAAAATGAAAAAACGTTATATTTTTATTGATAAAAAATCAGAATAATTAACATTTATATTTTCTTCGATTTTGTTTTATATCAGTGCTGTACAGAAAATCTTTAAAAATTAAAAAAATATTTTTCAACATACATTTTATAGTTCAATTCAGTCTGTTTTGATTTGTTTACTTCTTACCTAAAATATTTTTCAACTTAAATAAAAAGGGCGTGAACCTTAGCTGTCATCAACCCTTAGAGGTACCACCAAGCACCTGAACAGAATGAATCAACAAAAGGAACACACCCATTCGGGTGCGCTCACTAATGGATTTTTCTGTTCTGTTGAAAATTGGTGGTTTTCTAAGAGAAAATCTTTAGCAACGCAACTTTTTTGTTACTTATAATAAAGAACGATTATGCAATTAGAACGACAAATATAGTTACTAATTTGAGAAAAACAAAAATTTAAGTTTCAGTAAATTAAGTTAAAGTTAGTTATACTGTTTTATTTTAATATTTACAATAAACAAATTTATTTAAATTTGAATCAAAAAAGGAATAATTTCGTTTAATTATTGTTGCTAAATTATTTTTTTATGCCATTTTCAAAAAGTCCGCAATACCGCTTTTACGACGACCCGTTGCGCATGTATAACGCGATGCTGGACGATATTGAACTGGCAGAAGATTACATTTACATCGAAACTTATAAATACGGAAACGACCAGATAGGAATAAAATTCCGTGATGCTCTTACCAAAAAAGCAAAGCAGGGAGTGAAAATAAAACTTATAATTGATTCGTGGGGCGCTTATGTTTCGCAGAGTTTTTTTTCAGAAATGATAAAATATGGAGGAGAAGTGCGGTTTTTTAAAAAATTCAGGCTTAGTGTAGACTCTTTTACAAAAAACCACCGCCGTGATCACCGTAAACTCATTATTATTGATGACAAAGTTACTTATATAAGCTCATCAAACATTGCTGCTTACGCAATGAATTGGCGGGAATCATCGCTACGTATGATAGGGGATATAGCAAAAGTTTTTAAAGAAGCTTATCTTGAAAGTTTCAGGGTTTACAACAAATATATTTATGATAAGCTTAGCGCTTCAAAACCGCTTTTTCACAATGCGTTTGAAATACTCCGCGATGTCCCCACTACTGTTCTCCAGCCTACACGTAAAAAATTTCTTGATCTTATAAAAAGCGCTAAAAAAGAAATTATTATTGAAACACCATACTTTCTTCCCGGAAGCTTCATGCGAAAAGCTTTAATAGATGCCGCACAGCGCGGAGTTACTGTAAAAATAATTTCCCCTCAACATTCTGATGTTAACGTTGTGGATATATTACGCAACAGGTATCTCGGAGAAATGCATGAAGGAAATGTAGAGATTTTATTTTATACTCCAAGAAATTTACACTCAAAAATTTTTTTGGTTGACAGGTGTGAATTCATTGTAGGGTCTTCAAATTTCGATTACAGGAGCTTTCGTTTTATGCACGAAATAAACCTTTTCGGTAAGGAAAAAAGGATAGTTCATTTATTAGAAGAACACATAAACGAAACTATCAGCGACTGTATCCGTTTTGATTACGGAAAATGGAAAAGCCGTACATTGATTCAACGCGCATTCGAAAGATTACTGATACCTTTCAGGCATTTTTTCTGATCCTGATTTTTCTGCTTACCATATAGACACCTGTAAATATCATCAAGGCAGAACATATTTTTACAATCGTGATTTTTTCATCATACATTATCATAGCAAGGATACTGGCTATTACAGGCTGCAAATAAATATAAAAACTTGCCACGCCCGGATTTACAGTTTTCATTGAAAATGCAATCAGCAGGTAAGCAAAAAAAGTTGTAGCTATTATAACATACGCTAAAGCCGACCATGTAAAAATATTAAATGTCGCCCAATTAACATTTGCAAATGCATGAGAAGAAAAAGGAATTATGAAAAGAAAACCAAATAAAAATGTCCATTTCATTACTGTAAATGGATTATATTTTTCCATCAGCGGTTTTACAATTACGAAGTAAATACTGTATGAGAATGCATTTATAAAAAGAAAAATATTTCCTTTCAACTGATCTGAACCCGAAGACAATTCTTTTCCATAAACAATAGTGACTATTGCGCCCATTGCTCCAAGAATAATACCGACAGATTTTGAAATTGTCAATTTTTCTTTTATATAAATAACGGAAATAATCAGCACCATTACGGGTATTATAGCCATAATAATAGATGCGTCTATCGAAGTACTTAAATTTAACCCTTCAAAAAACAAAAGCTGGTTAATGGAAACTCCAAACAATCCGCACAATGCCAAAGGAAATAAATCCTTTTTTTCTGTTTTTTCAAAAAAGAAAAACCGTTGCAGAATAAAAAATAATATTGCAGAAATACCGGCGCGGAGAAAAATTATTTCAATAGGCTGTAAATAATCCGGCATCAGGCCTTTTGCAATAGGGTAATTGATCCCGAAAAAAATGTTAGCTGCAATCAAAGCTATATGTGCCCTATATTTTTTCATTCACTCGTTTGTTCTTGATGGCTTAGCAAAAGTAGTTTTTTTAACAAAAAAAAAGGAAGCTTTTATACTTCCTTTTTTTAAACTATTTTATATTATTATTTTATCACTACTATTTTATCAGTTGCAATTTGCTTATTTCCTGCAGTTGCACGATAATAATAAATTCCCTGGTTAAGATCGGAACGGGAAATTGAAAAAGTATTTTTGCCTCCGAGTAATGAATAGCTGAATAATTTTTCCCCCATCATGTTGTAAACCTCGAACCTACCGCATGTGTTTTCAGGGATTTCATAAGCTATCTGCATATTACCATTGTTGGGGTTGGGATGGATTTCAAAGGTCTCTGTGAATTTATCATTTTTTAAAAGCATTTCTCCAGTTAAGTAATCTGTTGTATCTACAAGTCTGGAACCTTCTTCCGGACAAGTATATGTAGCAGGTTCTTCTCCTGTGTTTGTACAAGTAGTAAGGCATGGTTCATGAACAAAAATAGCACCAACTTCGCTTAATACTTCTCCTTCACCAACAAAATCAGGAGATCTAAAATAAACTTCAGCTCCGGAATTTATTTTGATGTATGAATTATGACCAGCTTGTGACCAGAAGCCATCCGGATTGAATTCGATCATATCAGAAGCATAATATTCAAGTACTTCTCCGCTATACCATTCACTGTATGAAAACCCCTTATATGTTGTTTCGTTCCACCATGTTGACTCGCAATCCGCCTCCCAGTCATTTGTCCAGAGATGAATTTTGTGTGGAGCTACTTCGTCCCCGCCAAACCATGCACCCCTTCTCATTTTTGTACCTTCATATAAGTTCTCACTTCCTGGTTCAGGTTCGGCAAGTGTTTCAAAATACCTTCTTATGGCAACGCCTCTGTAACCAGCACTGACAAAATAACCCTTTGTTGAAAATATTAATTCTATTGGCCAACCAATAGAGCCTTCAATGTTTTCAGTTTCAGGATCATCTACATTATCTATTTGCTGTTCTGTAATAAATTGATTTAACGAAAGGGCGAATCTGCCCGAAGCTCCATCACTATGATCTATATGCCCATATAAACCAACCTCTACAGCTTGGTGGTTTAAATTCCATCTCCAACCAATAGCAAGATAGTATTTATGTGTACTATTCTCCATAGAATATATCTTAGGACCTTTATTCCAATCATCTTGATTTCCTGTTGAACTTATATCATATATCGCTGTTTGGTTAAAAAGAAAATTAAATTTGAGAACACGAAATATTGGAGATGTGAATTCTAATTTTCTACCAAGTGGACCATTCAAACAAGTCGTACCACCACCCGGATGGAAACCATTACAAATTCTAATATCTTTATCACCCCAAGTGTCATCACAATCAGGTTCGTCACATGAGTATCCTTTTATGGGATCATCTATATCAGGTTCTCCTATGGTATCATTCGAATATTCTAAAGTATCTCCTTCATCATTTATACTATACATATAAACCTGAGAATGTATTAAAGATACATTAAAACATAATAATAATAACAAGAATAAATATTTTTTTTTCATAATATTTTTTTATAGGTTAAACGAAAAAAATATAAGTGGATTATAATATATTAAAGGATTCAAATCATCACCAGAAAATGGGTCCACAAGTCCAATTAAAAAACGTGTTCCTATTTTAAAATGTTTTAATCCAAATAGAGGTGAAAAATATAATCCTGTAAAAGCAACACCCTCCATGCCCTCATCCATAGTATATAAAGGTTGTAATGTAATACCAGTTCTTAAAATAACATTTTTAGAGATTACGTAATTTGACTGAATTGATATATGTAGAAATTCATATAAAGGAAATTTGTGCTTTGTATTAAAATCATACGCATTTTTGATTTCATATTTTTGCAATATATAGTCACCATATAAACCAAATCCACCCCCCAGATACCATTTGCTATTTTTAATATTTCTTGTATAAGAAAAAGTTATAAAAGGTATATCAATACAAAATAGATTTT
>CAINEZ010000103.1 GCA_903847905.1 uncultured Bacteroidota bacterium | reverse complement strand
GTTCCAGTAATTAAAATCTTTTCCATTATATATTTATTATAATATTATAAAAAATCGGCATTTGAAATGTTACACCTTTTCTCATTTAAAACGCCCACTTATGTTAAATTATAAAAACTTAAATATATTTTATAATTTAAATTATATGCTCTGTAAAATTTATAAAATAACATCTAATAATACAAATAAAATCTATATCGGAAGCACAACTAAATCTTTACAAGAAAGACTTAAAGGACATATTAGAGATTTTAAACAATATTGTAAATTTTGGCTTGAAAATGATGACAACGGCAATCCAAATTGCTGTAGTAGTAGAAAAATTTTGAGATACGGAGATTATAATATAGAAATGATTGATGAATTTATTTATAAAACCAAAGAAAATATACATTTAAGAGAACAATTTTACATCAATCTATATAGTGAGATATGTGTTAATGAAAGTAATGCTTTTTCAGATTATACTTATAAATATAAACATGGAATAAATATAAAAATACTAAAACCTAACAGATTGGATTGTTATTTTTGTAATAATTGTAATAATAAAGGTCACGATACATCTTGGATTACTTGTTGTAATAATTATAATATTTATAAACCTAACATTCGTGAAAAATTATTGAATGAAATTCGGCGTTTTAAATGAGAAAAGGTGTAAAAGGTGTAAAAACAAAAGGAATAAACAAACAATAAAATAACAACAAATAGTAAATTATATATTATACTTGATATAGAGTATAGAAAAGTAATTGTTGTTCAACAAAAGTAACAGTATTATTATTAACCCACTATACAAATAAATCTCATTTAATATTTTATCCGAGTTTTATCCGATTTGGTTTTGTACACTTTTTTTAAAAGTGTTTTTTTTTAAAGTGTAATATATATAATGAAACTACTATCACTTTTAATTATTTTTATTCTTTTTTTAAAAGTATCCTATATATTTTTTGAATTAAAAGTACTTCATTTAAAAAAAAATGGTAAACAAGATACAATAGAATATAAAAATGCAATATATTGGAGAGATCGTATAGAATTTATATTTGTTTGTTGTATGGCAATATTACTTATTTATTTATTTAATCCAAGAGAAATACATCATAAAATTATTACTAATGAAGAAAGAATATTACTATATTTATTTGGTTGGGTATTATTAATAACTGCAGATTGGGCAACATTTTTTAAAGAGGCTAGATGGGTAAAATAATTCATAAACATATTAACAATCTAACACATTATCATTTTATCTCCATATATTTTACGTTCAAATTTTAATAATTTTTTTCTTATTTATTTTTAAAAATACTAATGGATATTAAAGCTAACAAATCTAGTAAATATTACAATGATAAACAAAAATTTATTGTTTGTAGTTTTGGTGGTTCAGGAACAAAAATTATTGAATCTTATTTATCAAATTTTGGAACAACATATCATTGTCATAGTAGAATTCCACCAGAAAAATTAAGTCATGTTGGAACAATAAATACACCAAATACACATCATAGATTAGAATGGTTTAATTTATGTTCAATTAGTGATGATGATTTATCAAATTATAAAGTAATTTATGTTTATAGAACTAATGTATTAAATTGTATTTATAGTAGATTTATGCATCATAATATGCCAGATAATCCAATTAGATATCATCAATGTAATGTTCAATGTTCTGGCATATATACATTAAAACAAGTTATTGAAGCAAAAAAAGATTTATATGATTTGGAAGAATTTTTTGATAATTATACATTACCACCAAAAAATGGAAATAAAAGAAATTATGAAATAATTCCTATGGAATATGAACAATTTTGGGATGATATTCCAACATTTAATAAATTATTAGATTTACCAAATGATCCTGAAATTTATCCTGTCAAAAAAGAAACAGAAAGAGAACAATTTTATAAAACAGAATTAACAGAAATATATCAACCTTTGATTGATAAAATGTGTGCTTTTAAAAAAGCCACTTTAGAAAAACCACTTTAAAAAAGCCACTTTAAAAAAGCCACTTTAAAAAAGCCACTTTAAAAAAGCCACTTTAAAAAAGCCACTTTAAAAAAGCCACT
>CAINEZ010000102.1 GCA_903847905.1 uncultured Bacteroidota bacterium | reverse complement strand
GCAAGTATCGGGATTCTTTGTGTTCATTGTGGTTAAAAAACCACTTACGGATTTAAGGAATTATATTAAATAATGAGTCCAAATATTATTATATTACTTTTACATAATTTTATTTTCTTATTTTTTCTTGCATGCTAAAGATAAATCGATTTCTTTATTTACAATTTTTAAGCCTATGAAATACTTTATCGCTCTACTTTTACCTTTGTTTATTACTTTTCTGAGTGTTGCCCAACAAAGTATTTATTCAGGGTATTCCTTTCCCGACACTATCCCTTCAAAATATATTTTTGATGTAAAAAAAGAATATTATAAATATTCTGTAAACCCTCCTGAAGGCGTAAAACAAAAAGAAATTGAACGCTTTGCAGAAATCGAATCGTACGACAAACAGGATTTATTCACTTCAGGTTATGTATATCTTAATTGGCAGGAACTGGAAAGTTATGTAAATAAAATTCTTCAACAAATTCTTCCGGATTCATTAAATAGTAAAAAAAATATTCATATATATATCACTAAAGATCCCGAAAGCAACGCATTTGCCATTCATGACGGTTCATTGTTTTTAAATATCGGGCTTCTTGCCGATGTTGTTAACGAAGCCGGACTTGCTATAATTCTTGGGCATGAATTAACACATTATTTATATGAAGATGCCAAAAACGATTTTTTAAAAAGTTTAAAATTATACACCAAAAAAAACAGGAATAATAATTACTCATTGGGTATTAAGCATGCAAAATACAGCAGGTCGCTCGAAAGAAGAGCAGATTCATTAGGATTTATTCTTGCTGAAAACGCTGGTTATGATATTTTTTATGGTATAAGCAATTTTATGCAGTTTAAAGAAGAAGAAAAAATTGAAAGCCAAATAAAAAAAGAATCGCATCTTGTAAATATTTCTAAAAATAGTGATAAAATAAAAGATTCCCTCTCTCCATCCCTGACTGATCTTTTTTCCACACATCCAGATCTTGCCGACAGAATCTCGTATCTTGACAAATACATTAAATCAGCCGAAAGAAGAAAAGGGAAAAAAGATTATATTGTTGATAAAGAACTTTTCCTGAAATTTCAGGAAACAGCTAAACTCGAAAACCTTAATATTCTTTTATCACAAAACGATTTTAAAGATTGCGCAACAAACGCTTTTGTCTATTACCTATTCGACCCGACAAATCCGAATTACCTGTATTTCCTTCTGGAATCAACGAGAAGAGCAATATACGTGGATAAGAAACTCAAAAAACAGGGATTTTTATCTGATAATTTTGTAAAATTTAAAAAAGGGAAAAGCATATTGCATAACCTTCATGTACTCATACCTGACAGTATAAGATACTCCAAAATAAAATGTCTTGTTCTTACCGACACAGCCCACATTCCTTTTGAGACATATGATGAGGCATTTAAATATTTTTCAAAATTAGCTATCGATAACAAAATAAACGAATCGCTTTTGACCATAGCTTTATATTACTCTGATAACGATAGCCTGAAGAGCAAATACCTGAAAGAATATTGCGCGATAGATGGCGTTAAACAAAAAGATTATGCAACATCATTGTTGAACAATTCTATTTATGATGACCTGTCAAAAAACAGTAAAGAAATTATTTTACTTGATAACATATCTTTCATTGAAGATCATTTTTACGGTCTTCACGACAGGTTAATACTTGCTGAACAAAAATCCCCTGCATATATTTATGTTTTAAAAAACATGTTATCAAAATATTTTCCGAAATATAACCTTGTTGAATTAAACAAACTAAGCTATGATAATTTTAAAGCGAAAATGGATTACGAACAAGCTATTTCAGCAACAACATTTTGCCTGAAAAAAGAGAAGAAAGATACCACCAATACAGTTTACTTTAAAAAAGAGAAAACAGAAGAAGAACAAAAGCCGGTTGACCTTTTCATTCTAAATCCAGATTATTGGAATACATTTAAAAAATCGGGGCTTAAATCTATCAGCTATCTTGAAATTAATGCATTCGATGATAAAACAAAAATCGTGAGATTGCTTAATGTAATTAACCCTGTTTTTTGGTATTTTATTTTTGGCAGAGTTTTAACAGCCATAGTTAATGGATCGGAACGATACGCCTATGAAGTAACATATTATACCTACGATATAAATACAAAACAACCAAAATATTACTCTGCTACTATTCCATATAAAATGTCGAAAGCGCATTTAATTAACAGTGTTTATTATGCATTAAAAACTAAATCCAAAGAATAACTTGAAAAAAACAACAGTCATAATAATCTTAATTTTTCTTTTTCCGCGTGTATTTGGACAGATAGGTTTCCTTGGTAAAAGAAATGTAATTTCAACGGATCTGTTCAATACTATATACCAAGGTAAATACAATCTGAATTATAATTTCTGCCTTGGTAAAAGTTTTATGTTAAAAACATCTTATGCATTACACAGGCATTCAAACACGATTCTTTTAACAGATGCAAATAATTATTATACAAGTAATGAAAATGATGTTGCAGATATTTCACTTAAAGGACACTCATGGGAGTTGGGTTTTGACTATGGATATTTTCTTTTAACAAATATGCCTATGCCAATCGGATATTATTGGGGGATGGCATTTGAACATTTTTCAGGGACTGTTAATGAATCCTGTACAGATAATAATTATTTTCCTTCAATCGAAAAAAAATATTTTTTTAATAACAAAGCAAATATATTTAAACTAATTTATGGCAGAAATTCGTACATTAAATATAATTTTATTCTTAAGGCTTCTATTGAGATTGGTTTTTATTCAGGTTCAACCATCGAAAATGATTCTTCAAATACACATGGATGCCCCCCTATGGTTTTACCTTTGTCCAATCCAATAATAAAAAATATTAAATATGAAGGTGCTTATGATAAAATGAAAAAGGTTACTTTTTACATAATGCCAAATATAAGCATTGGATATATTTTTTAATTTGATTATTAATGAAACAACTGCCTTTTATACTATTATTTCTGTTTCCATTTATTTCAGACAGGACCTTGTGTCAAAGCTTGTCCGCAGATATAAAATTTATTGAAAATAAAGATTTCAATATTTTAGCAGGCGATAATAATTACAGGGGGAAAATACAGGTTAATAACAAATCTGCTATTAAATACAGGCATAAAAGTTTTATAGCAAGGTATAATCCTTTTTCTTTAGCTGCTACCACGGCAATGCTTGGCTATCAGAATATTATTTCACCTCAGCTTTTCAGTCATTGTGTATATCAAAGATCATGTTCCAATTACAGCAAGAAAGCCATTAATGAATTTGGGCTTATCAAGGGAATATTTATGTCGGCAGACAGGTTATTGCGCTGCAATATGAAAGCAATTAATGATATCCCTCCCGATCAATTTGATGAAAACGGATTAGCAATTGACGAACCATCTAAATACCACCTGAAGATAAGATGAAGAAATTGTTTATCCTGATAATTTTCTTTTCAACAATTTATTTTGCAAGCGCTCAAACAAAGCAAAGCTTTCATAACCAAATAATTTTCGCAAAGTATTTATTGAAAAATAATATGGCTGAAGATTGCATTACGCTTCTTCAAAATGAAATAAATTCCTCAAATTATTCTATTGAACAAAAAGATTCAATTTATAATTTTCTTGGACATGCATATTATAATAATAACATTTACGATTCTGCGGCAATTTGTTTCAGTTCTGTAAGCCCGTCAATTCAAAGTTTCAATGAATCAATATTTCTTTCTGCCTATTCCTTTACACTGTTAAAAAATTATTATCGCGGAATAGAACAATTAAAAAAAATTGATACTATTAATTTAAAAAGCAAAGAATGCAGAAATCTTCAGCTTCTTGGAATATATCTTTTATCAAGGGATACATCAAATTTTTCAAGAGTTTCAAAATCTTTTACCTATTCATACAATGATATTAATGAACAGGAAAAAAAGATCATTCAGCTGAATAATGATTTAAAAAAAATAAGACCAAAATCCGGATTCCTGGCAGGAATCATGTCGGCTGTTGTTCCCGGATTGGGTAAATTATATGCAGGAAAAACGGGACAGGGAGTTTCAAGTTTTATTCCTGTAACATTAATGGGTTTATGTACATTTGAAGCTTATAAAAAGGCTGGGGTATCAAACCCGAGATTTATTTTAACTGCCGGTTTATTTTCGATATTTTATATTGGAAATATATGGGGCAGCATATTAAGCGTATCTGTCAGCAGAAATGAAAAAAATGATGAAATCAATAATCAAATATTATTTAATCTGCGCATTCCTTTGCAAAAGTTTATCAGCATTTACCAGTAATCCGGTTGATTTCAGGTATGCTGACAGTCTTTATGCAGCTAATAATTTTAAATTGGCGGCGCTGGAATATGAAAGAATATTTTACTCTTCACAAAATACATTTTCCAAATGTGAAGCTCTTTTAAAAAAATCATATTGTTATAAATCTTTAAACGCTTTTACTAAAGGAGCGCAAACACTTCAAAGGATTGAACTCTCGGATATGCCCGATTCCATTCAATATAATGTTCGTTACGAACATGCGCTTGACTGTTTCCTTTCAGGAAATTATGAAGAGACTGAAAACCTGTTTATGCAAATTAATTACTATACAAAAAAACAAAACCTTATAAATAAATGCCTTTACCTTGATATTCTTAACAAAAACGAATTACAAAAATGGGATGAAGCTGATTCATTATTTTATATTTATATTAAGGCAAAAAACATTTCTATTGATTCCAATTCGATTCATGATTTATTGCAAAAACCAAAATTACTAAATCCGAAAACTGCAAAAACAATTTCATATATCATTCCGGGGGCGGGACAAATGTATGCAGGACATATATTCAGAGGAATAAGTAGTATAATAATGCAGGGAGGTTTTGCCACATATACCTTTTATAGTTTAAAAAATAATTTTTATCTTTCGGGAATTTTAACGGGATTTGGTATTTTCCAGATGCTGTATTTCGGAGGAGCAAGATATGCTTATTACCTTGCTGAAAAAGAGAATACAAAAAAAATAATGTTATACAACAGGAAAATAAAGGAGTTTATTTTAAAACAGGAAACAGTATTTAAATAGATAAATAATTAATTTAAAAACAAAATCATGAAAAAATTTTTACTTAAATCATTCTTTACAATTATGCTTATCTTTATGGTTGTAACAGCTTTCTCACAAAAATCTCAACCTCTTAGAGTTGAAATTGAAGCGAAAAGAAATTCCGACAACTATAATATAGTTCCTTTGGGTAAAGACGGGTTAATAATGTTTTACGAAAGTGATGAAAAATCAAAAGGCAAAAAAATGTGGGAATTCACTAAATATAACACTGAGCTGAAAGAAGACTGGACACAGGAAATTCCTATTCCCGTATCATCATCAATAATCAAATACTATCTTGATGAAAAGAAAAACACTCTTTATGTATTATTAGGAAGTATTAAGCTTACAAGATCTACCGCATTTCTTAGTTCTACCAAAGTAAGCGGTTCTTTTCAAATTGTTGATATTAATACACAAAAGGGAACCAATACTACTATACAGGGTAAATTTCCAACAACTTTATCAATAACCGATTTTATTGTGGTTGACAATAAAGCATCTATTATGGGTTTAACTTGTCCGAATATTATGGATGCATGTTTACAAGGATGCCTCACCATGACATGTATTCCTGCATTTACCGGACTTACAGTTTTTAAATATAAATCGTTTATTATAAATGATGATCTCGAAAACGGGAAATTTACAACTATTCCCATGAAATATAAAGGGAATACACTTATATTGAGTTCCGATACGGCTAATGATAACATTCCTTATATTAAAACTTTCATTCGCAACAAACCTTCTGCGAAAGAAATAAATCATTACATGAATGATTATTCAGAGGATGGGCAATTGATAAAAACCACTAAGTTAAAATCAACTTCAGGAAAAGTAATATCTTCTGCCAAATTTGAAAAAATCAGTAAAGATGAAGGACTAATGATAGGCACTTATTCAACTCGGAAAAAGAAAGGATTTTCTTTTAATCCGGCTTCAAACGAAGCTACCGGAATGAGCACTATTTCGGAAGGAATATATTTCAGTAAATTCAACGGGGAAGAACAGGATTATATTAAGTTTTATCCTTTTTCGAAATTTGAGAACTTCCTTTCATACCTAAATAAAGGAACTGAAAAAGTAATAAAGAAAAAACAAAGCAAGGCTGAAAAAAAAGGTAAGGAGTTAATTTTTAATTACAACATTCTTACTCATAAAATCATTAAAAAAAATAATGAATACATACTTATCGGAGAAGCTTATTACCCCGAATATCAAACTACATGCACTACTACATATGATGTTAAAGGTATGCCGACCACTCGTTGCACTTCAGTTTTTATAGGATTCAGATACACACATGCAGTAGTCGCAGCATTTGATAAAGAAGGTGAATTACTTTGGGACAACTGCTTCCCCATAGAAGATATTTTAACGTATAACCTTAAAGAACGTGTTAAAGTAATGATTAACGACAATGATATTATACTGGCATACAGTTATGGCGGCTATATTAAATCACAAATCATAGAGAACGATAAAGTGGTACAGGGCAAGGAGAACACCCAAATAGAAACTAATTACGAAAACGATAAAGTTAAAAAAAATTGGAACAGCGATATGGATTTCTGGTACGATAATTATTTCCTTACATGGGGTTATGAGAAAATTAAAAATAAAGAAAAGGGAAATAAAGAAAAAAGAACGGTTTTTTACTTTAATAAGATAGGGCTCCAATAATTAAATTATATGAACAAACAATCTGAAAACAAATCCTTCAAGCAATCGCTCGGATTATTTGATTCCACAATGATTGTAGCCGGTTCCATGATAGGGTCGGGTATATTTATTGTTAGTGCAGATATTGCGCGTACAGTTGGATCCCCTTTTTATTTACTCTTAACGTGGCTTATAACAGGTGTTTTAACAATAATCGCCGCTCTTAGTTATGGCGAACTTGCCTCAATGATGCCTAAAGCCGGCGGTCAATATGTTTATCTGAAAGAAGCCTATAATTCTATGACAGGATTTTTATACGGATGGACACTTTTTCTTGTTATTCAGACAGGAACAATTGCTGCTGTTGCCGTAGCATTTGCAAAATTCACAGGTGTGCTTATACCGTCTTTAAGTGAAACAAATATTTTGTTTGGTATTTCCGGATTTAAAATTTCGGCTGCACAATTACTCGCAATTGCAAGTTTAATCGTACTGACATTTATAAACTACAGGGGGATTAAAAACGGGAAAATTTTACAGGTAAGTTTTACGGTAACAAAAATTATTGCTCTTTCCGGGTTAATAATTGTCGGTTTTATTGTTGCAACAGGCAGTAGTTTTTGGTCATTAAATTTCAGTACCGCATCTGCGGGATGGAATGCATCAACAACATTAATTGATAAAAATAATGTTATCACATCTATTCATGAAATCAGCGGGCTTGCTATACTTGCTGCAATTGGAGTTGCAATGGTTGGTTCGATTTTTTCAAGCGATGCATGGAACAACGTAACTTTTATTGCCGGCGAAATAAAAAAACCGAAACGTAATATACCGCTTAGCCTTTTCTGGGGTGTGCTTATCGTTACAATTATTTACATACTTGCAAATATTGCATACCTGTGTTTGTTACCATTAAATGGGAATCCTGAAGCTGCCGATGTAATAGGAAGGGGAATTCAGTTTGCAACCTCCGACAGAGTTGGTACAGCTGCTGCCTTCAGAATTTTTGGCGATTCGGCAGCAATAGTAATGGCTGTGCTTATTATGATCTCAACATTTGGTTGTAATAATGGATTGATCTTATCCGGAGCCCGCGTATATTATGCTATGGCAAACGATGGACTATTCTTTAAACAGGTATCTAAAATAAATAAATATGCTGTACCCGGAATCGCATTGATATTTCAATGTGTATGGGCGAGCATCCTCTGCCTTTCCGGTAAATACGGCGATTTGCTGGATTATGTTGTCTTTGCCGTTCTTATATTTTATATTTTAACAATCATTGGTTTGTTTATCCTGCGTATAAAAAAACCTGACGCAGAACGGCCATATAAAGCATTCGGCTATCCTGTATTACCCGCTCTTTATATTATTATCGCAATGGCACTATGTGTTGACCTGCTTATTTATAAATGGGACAATACCAAATGGGGATTATTAATAGTGCTTATTGGAATCCCTTTTTATTTTCTTATGAAAAAAACCCAGAAATCAGAACAGAACGGCTCAATATAAAATAAATATTTATTTGCAAAATGTCCTTTTAAAATTTTAACCTTTGATTCGCATGAATTATATATTTATACATATCGGAAATATTCATTAATATTAAAGATTATGAAAATAAAATTTTCTCTTTTATTAGTAATCCTGACCTCTATATTGACAACTTTCTCTTTTGCTCAGCAAACACAAGTTCCAAATGGCGACTTTGAAAACTGGACAGATTCAATTAATGCACAGGATTGGAATACCAATAATTATAATATAGGAGGATTTTTGTATTATAACTTTGTAAATAGATCAACGGATTTTCACAGCGGAAGTTATGCTGCTAAAATTGAAACGAAAAATATTCCTTTATTTGGAAACAAAAGCGGCATAATAACTCTCGGCGATTGCGGTATTTTTACAAGTATTTCCGGTGGTTATCCGATAAATGGGAAACCGATAATATTGAGAGGCTTCTATAAATATTTTCCCGTTGCAGACGATACTATGAGTGTTGCTATTATTATGACAAAATGGACAGGAATATCAAGAGATACTTTATTTTATGATAGAATTGCTAAAAATACTGCTATCTCCGAATATACCCTGTTTGAAATTCCGATTACATATACGCCTGACATTGAAGCTCCGGACACGGTAAATATTATAGCTTTATCTTCAGCCGGATCTTCTCCGCGAGTTGGAAGTATTTTATACATTGATGACATTTCGTTTGTTTATAATAATCAGGGTATAAATGAAACTCCCGGAAACAGCATTATCTCTGTTTTCCCAAACCCTTCAGGCGGCATTGTTTCTGTAAACCTGAATGGAGAAAAAAACAACATTAAAATTTATAATATTATTGGCGAAACAATTTATTACCAGCGTACATATTTTAAGAATATAAATATTGATCTTTCGGCTTATCCGGACGGGGTTTATATGCTTGAAGCTGATAACGGAACAAACAAGGAAATTCAAAAGCTTGTTATATCAAAATAAATTTTATTTACCGGCATTTATTTTTTTAAGCCCAATCTCATTATTTCCTGATAACAATTTTTTTAATAATAAAATTACTATTGATATAAATCTTTAGAAAATATTCCGAATTCTGAAGATTGGAAATATCTATGCTGCCTTTCTCTTTATCAATGATACCGGTGCTAACAACTTTTCCGGTCAGATTCAAAATTTCATAGTTTGATTTTACCTGTAATAATTTATCGGTTCTTATCAAAAGTCGGTTTGATGCGGGATTTGG
>CAINEZ010000101.1 GCA_903847905.1 uncultured Bacteroidota bacterium | reverse complement strand
TTCTTATCATTGTTTCCTCCTTAAAATAAATATCCTAACTTAGCATTTCTAATAGACAATATTAGTCAATGCTGTAAATAAGAACCCTATTTTGTGATTTGTCAAGTGTGATTCATTGAGGTGTGATTCATTGAGGTTATAGATATCCTTTGGTGTACCACACTGATAAAGTTTGAAATGGTGCCTGAGATTTTTGAAATCATGGGGGCAAGAAAGCCCCCTTGGTAATTTTATTATTGTTACTAATTATGAAAAATTAGGGAAACAAGAGGAATTATTAACAACAAGGAAAATAAATAATAAGTATCAAATTGTTTCAATAAGGTAATGATAATGAACATCATATGAACCGCTTGAAGATGTCTTTCAGTAGCAGGGAAAAGCAGGTCTAGGTTATCAGAGAAGAACAGCAACGGGATTGATTTTTCTAATAAATTGATGGCATAGTTCTGATGCCCTTTTTTGTACCTAAGGGAAACAAATTAGAAAACTTATCCCAATGTATGTCTTTTTAATTAAAATGGCGTGAAGGCATACCACAAGGGAAAAGAAGGGCTATGGAATAATGTGAGCTGCACTTTGGAAGACAACACCTATCTGAGACCGTTCTGGCCTGAAAGAGTTTCGAAAGTGCAAACAATTACTTCTAAATTCGTATTGAGATAAGGAGAAACAATAAATGTTTTTTTTCTTAGCCATTATATCAGCGATATTAGTAGTAATTCCTGCATATTTCCTGCAAAAATATGGGAAGGAAAAATTCAACTATAGTATCCTCTCCGTGGGTGGTTTAGGAGTATCTTCTCTTGGAACTGTTGCTTTCGCTTTCTCTTGTTATTACTACAAAAATCACAACATTCCTGAAATGGTAGTAGCTATCATAGTAGGATGCATTCCTTACATCATGATGTTGATAAGAGACTGCAAGAAAATGAATATTACCCTAGCAATTGCTAGTGGTTTATTAAGATTTTTAATTTCTGTCCTTTTGATAATGGCTATTCTGTGCTTCCTCATGAAAGGAACTTCCAAAGACAAAGGCTAAATACCTAACTCAAGTTTATTAAGGACGTAAATTATCAGTAAATAAAGGAATAATTGTCTCATTCTCTATTGCAGATAGGTAATTATTATAATGGCTATTACATTAATTGGTATCGGCGTGGCGGAACGAAAAGGCTTAACCCTACTTTTTAACCTGTATTTTCAAGCCAAAAGGTATCTCATCATAATGTGTGCTCTGTAATAAACTTCCTCCTTTGTTTCTATCTTTTCCGCCCAGTTGTTTAAAAAAGAATGGTGTCGAGGACTTAGTGCATTGCTGCTGAATATCGATAGCCCACTCTTCTTTCCCCTCATCGGTCGTGCATTCGATCCGGACTCACCAAGGACTGCAAACGCTATTTGATTGGAAAATACGGTTTTTTACGCTTTTAAAATAGAATTACGAATTAATAAATAATATAATATTAAATAGTTAGCTCACTTCCAACGCTTTTACGCTTTTTTTTAGATATGAAATATAAAAAAAAAGAAATGACCATATATATATTATATATTTCCTATAGGGCAAAGAGGTATCAAAAAAAGCGTAAAAGCGTTTTTCCGATGCGGAACCCATTCAATCCTGCATCTACTAGAAAATAAGAGCAAATAAAAAACGTAAACAT